>JBGCFT010000031.1:0-2567 GCA_045107085.1 Marinicellaceae bacterium
AGAAGATAAAAAGTTTAAAAAAGCATCACTCTGCGTTTCAAAATTTGCTAATAACTAGTTATTAGGCTGCATTTCGTGCCTTGATTGACACATTTTTAAATCTTTTTCTCAATCCTTCATAATCAAGCAAAGGTCTCTAATTGTATTATTAGGTAAGACTCAATCAAGTGAAGAAATCTAAAAGCGGTGTTGACCGTTTAAGTATTTTGTAACGAATACAAATAAGAGATATAAATATAATGGGTTATGTATGAATTGTATTCTGATTAGTTTTTGAATAAACTGTTATCAGTTTTTTTGGAGAATTTAATTGAAATATAAACTTATAATACTACTGCCACTGTTTAGTGTAAATTTGCATGCCGCTTTTTCATTTTCAGATGATTTCGAAAGTGGAGACACATCTGCCTGGGGGGCAACTATTCCTATTGCGGAAAATTTTGTGAATGGTTGCAATGCTTCATTATCTGTTAATGCCAGTGCTGCGTCATCAGGGAACTTTGGCTTAGAAGCCACTATTTGTGATACAAATGCGGGAATTGCAGTTGTCCAAGATTTTAGTCCAAATTTAGAACAATCTTATCGTGCTATTTTTGATTTTAATCCTACGAATGCCTTTATTACAGATGGTCAGGAATTGGTCATATTTCAAGCCAGAGCAAATCCTGCAAGTTCTATAGCTTTGGAATTAAGGTTATATAGAGCTGGTATGAATTATGAAATCAGAGCTTATGCTTTTGATGATTCTGACTCTGCTGTAGGTCCAGTTTCAATACCATTACCAGATTTAAATGTTCATAGAATTGGTGTGGGTTTTTCAGCCGCTTCTGGCCCTGGAAATGATGATGGATCACTGACATTAGAATTAGACCAAGTGCCTGTGGCTCCAGGAGATGTTTTAACAGGCATTGATAACGATACAAAGCTGATTGATAGTGCGCGTTTGGGAATTATTAATTCTACTGGTAATGCTGGTTCTGTCTACTTTGACAAATTCAATTCAGATTCAGCAATCTTACCGGTGACACTTATGCAATTTGAAGTGGATTAATCATTTAAAAAAGACTTTACCTCCAATTATTTTATAGGCAGGTGTTCCACGAACTAAAGTATCGCGTGCAAATTGAATCCCGCAATTTGGGCAGGTGCAGGGTGATTTAGTAAAGTCTTTGGATATTCTTTCTTTAAAACATTTTACCAGAGAACCTTTTCCTCCTTTCCTGTATTTAAATAATTGTGTTTTACATTGAGAACAAAACACATCCACTGTTTTTGTTGGGCCTTTCTTATTGGGTTTTGCCATATATATTTTCTTATTGAAACCCAGACTTAAAGACAGTATCAAATCTTTGCTGAAAATATCCATCAAAAAGATTTTGTATCAAGTATTCATGACTTTGTGGACTCAAATGAAAGCAGTCAGGAATACCTATTCCTAATGTGTCACGCATAGATTCTAAAGGACCTGGATGATTTAAATCACCAGGTGGCATCAATTGGCCAGGAGCAATTCCGTCATCAGGAAATCCATAGTAAGCTTGCATAAGTCCTTGGTGGTCAACATGGTACACCCTAGAATTGTTTTGGCTCAACTGCAAATAGGCTTGTTCAAATGATTGTGAAGCACTATTTATTTCAAAGGCGCTGGGTTCTCCTAAACCTTGCCACTTATCTCGACATAATTGGCCAGTAAATACATCAATGGTATCTACAAAATTTGGGTAATCATAAAAACTAAGTATGATTTCAATATCGGAATCAACCGATAGAATCGCTTCAATAACGGTATTGAGATCATTGACTATTTGTTGTTGCAATATTTGCATTTGTATTTCAGGCATACCTGCGGTCCAATTGCCAAGAAAATCATTGCCGCCTAATGTTATTTGAACTGTGTCAATGGTTGGATTGTTAATTAATTCACCAATAACGATTTGTAATTGGTCAGGTTTCGCCCAATCTGATGCCCGAGTGCCTAATTCTGTGGTTAATAAACCCAATACTTCAATATTGCCATATCCATTGTTTGTAAATACATCTTCGTGAGTTTGATCAAGAAACTGAAACTGTGCCCAACTGTCTCCAACGATTAACACTCTTTTATCTTGTGACAATGAATGCACTGAATATAAAAGCCCAATGATCAAAACTAATTTCATTTTGACTTAATATCCATGGCTTTTATTACAGCTGGTCTTTGACATACTTGTTGATGCCAGCGCATTATGTTTTTATAACCGAGCGCATTAAAGCTTTCTTGTAATCTGGCAATAGAAGGAAAAGCGGCAATATCAGCAATTGAGTATTCGTGCCCATTTAAAAATTCGTGCTGTGAAAGTTGTTTATCATAGTGTTGATACAGAGATAAATATCGGTCTTTAATAAATTGAGCCGCCTCAGGTTGTGGTACTTTTATCAAGGCTTTAAGATAAAAATTATTAAACAAGTTTGGGGCCAAATCAGTGGCATGAAACATCAGCCATTCTAAAGTTTTTGCTTTTATTGATGTATCATGAGATAGAAGTTTTTCAGATTTTTCAGCCAAATAAATTAAGATGGCAGTTGAT
>JBGCFT010000310.1:0-27448 GCA_045107085.1 Marinicellaceae bacterium
GACTTGCATAAAGTATCAAGCATTGTAATACATGAGTATCGAGCAGGAAATCTAGGCGGAATTTGTTTGGAAGTTCCAAAAGAAGTAGAAAGTGAAAAAAAACAGGCCATTGAAATGGAGGCCAAACGCGCTGAAAAAAAAGAAGCCAGAAAAAACCGTAGAAAAGGGAGAAAGAAATAGAAAGTAAAATACATCAGAGTTTTTAAGCCTATATTTTCTTGAATGGTTTAATGGATTGTTGGAGTTTTCAATAAATAATATTATAATAAAATTCTCTCTATTAATTGACATGGATAAAATGAAAAAATTTTTCACTATTTGGGCATTATTTTTTATTGCCACAACTTCCCTATCTGCACAAAAAGAAAATTCATATACAGATTTATTATCAGAAATTCAATCACAACTTAACGAGTTAAATCAATTAATTGAAGAAGTTGGCAGAGAAAAAATTGGTGATATATATTTTCAAAAACTAACGGAATCAAAAGCAGCCTTAGCTCAGCTCAAAGCAGAACCCATTGAAGATAAAGAATACTTCGAAGAAATTAATCATTTCTACTTTTTAATTGATAATATTTTTCATCCAGATAATGAAATTAATAACCAAGAAACACTTGGAAAAATACAAAATAGAGGGTCAGGTGATGGCGTTATAAGAGGTATTGTTACTCATTCGGATTCTGGCGAACCTGCTGATAATGTTTTTGTTCGCCTATATGATTCTAATGGTAATTTTATTCTTTCAAATTTTGTTGACAGTCAAGGCAGATATGCTTTTGAAAATATTGCAAATGGCCAATATACTACTGTGGCCATAGCAGCAGATGACAATGAAATTGATACTGCGACTCCTGATATCAGCTGTTTAGGAGGCCCGGGATTTGGTTGTGATATTTCAGATTTACCATTATTTGAATTGGAGTCAGGCCAAGTTATTGAAGGTATTAATATTTCAATCCGTGTGAAACCAACAATCTCGGGAAGAATTTTTGACTTAGAAAACCCTAATACATGGGTTCGCAATCCATCAATAAAACTAAGTGATGAAAGTGGTATATTAGTTGCCTCGGTTGATGGTAATTATACCGGAGAATATGAATTAGCCATTCCTCAAGCTGGAAATTACTATATTTCAGTAGAACACAGTGATTATCAAACACAATTATACGATGGTGTTTTGTGCTCGCCTGGATGTCCATTTGTACAAGGTACATTAATATCCTTTGAGAATGATCAACATATTACTGATTTTAATTTTAATTTAACAGAAAACCCACAAATCAAAGGAACACATGTCGATTCAGAAACGTTATCGATATTATCTAATGGAAGAATATACTTATACAACGAAGTTGGACAAGTGGTAGGTAATGATTATGTTGGCAACAATGGTTATTGGTATATTGAGGCACCAATTGGTCATTACTATTTAGCAGGCTCTCATTCAAATAACTATATAGCAACATTGTATGATGAAATTTCTTGTCCTAACAATAGCGTAGATTCATGTACGTGGTATTTAGGAGATAGAATATTTCACAGTGGCTCAAGTACTCCAAGCATAGAATTTAAACAAATCAAAGGAGGTTCAATAAGTGGATTCGTTTATGATGCGAATAATAATCCAATTTCTAATGCCTATTTAAAATTATATAATGACACAGGTACTTTATTAAATTACAACATAAGAAGTCAAAGTGATGGCAGTTATGAAGTTTATGGGTTAAATAATGGGTCATATTATCTTGTGGCAGAATCAAGCTATTACCAAGATGAATTATATCCAGATATTGCTTGTGCAAATTCAAATTGCAGTATTCTTTCTGGAAATCAAATAACCATCAATGACTTAGATAATGTTTCAGGGATAGATTTTTTTCTAAATGATTTAGGAAGTATTAAAGGGCGAGTTATCGATCATAATAGCGATCCAATTAGCTCAATAAGGGTTTATATACGAGATGAAGTTAATGAAATCTATGATAATGCATATACATCCAATAATGGAGAATATACTTTCAATTATGTTGAAAATGGTTCATATAAAGTATATGTGAGTTCAGGATACTCCTCACAATATAAAGCCCAAGCCTATAATTTAATTGAATGTGCGGATTCAAATTGTGAAAATAGCAATTATACCCCTGTTGTGATTAATGAAAATGATATTGAGGATATTGATTTTAAACTTAATTCATATGCATCAATCAGTTTTAATTTATCTTCCAACTCTACAAACCCTGTGAACTCAGGTAGGATATATATATATGATGAGAATGGAGAATTTATTGACAGAGAATACAGAGACTCAATCTTTTATCTCGATTCAGGAAATTACTATTTTGTGTATGAAGACAATTATTCATCTGATGATTTTGTTTATCAAGTTTATGGAGGCGCTAATTGTGAAAGAAACAGTTGTGTGCCCACAACTGGTCAATTAGTTAATATCGCAAACAATACCGACTATCAATTTAACATGGACATTGATGAAAAATTTTATATCGACCTTAATTTTAATCATGGCAGTAGAATTGCCTACACTTTATACGATGAAAATTATTCACAAACAAATTCACAAAATATCTATAATAACTCAGCAAGAATTAATGTTTCGGAACTAGATTCTAGTAATATTTATATCAAATTTTCATCTGATGGCTTTCATGACCAGTTATTTGATAACATTGATTGTAGTATTGAAAACTGCAATTTATTGCAAGCCACTCCCATTATACCAGTATTGAATTCGTCACAAACAATTAGTGCCAACCTAACTCCAATTGCATCTATCTCAGGTGTTATAAAATATCCAGATGGTTCTCCTGCCTCTGGAATCAATGTTTATCTGTTAAATGATCCTGATTCTTATCAAAATACAAGTGTACAAACATCAGTTAATGGAGAGTATATTTTTGATGGAATTGATGCAGGAGAATATTATATTAAGACACAGTATTCAAATAATCATCAATATGCTACAACCTACTTTGGGAATATTGCTTGTTATGATGATTGTCAAAATATGGGAATCCCATTTATTCATGTAGGAGTGGATGCTCATCTTGAAAATCAAGATATTACATTGATCTCTAATGGTTTTATTACAGGTGAAAATATATTTAACACTCACGGCGAATACACTCCATCTGTAATTAGTATTTATAGATATAATCAAGCAAACGAACAAGTATTATCTTTTAGTAATGTTGAGGTTAATTCTGAAGGAAAAATTGCTCCTGTGTATTTGCCAGAAGGCGCATATAAAATGACAATAAGAGAAGCCGATGGAAGTTATCCATATTTGCATTCAGCATACCCAGACACAATATGTGATTCATCTAATAGTACAACTCTCTGTGCGAATATGTCTGATCCAATTGAGGTTATTACAGGAATTGAAACCCATTTTAATGGTTTTATATTACATCAACTCGGACAAATACGTGGAGTTATCACTGACTCATCAACTGGTGATTTAATTAGTTCCACTTATATTAAGTTTTATAAAGAACTTAATGGACAAAATACTGAATCAACCACTTCAGATAATTTGGGAATATACAAACAATCAATAGATAATGGCAGATATAAAATCATGTTAACTGCTTCAAATCATATCAATGAATTATATAATGGCATTAGATGTTATAGAGGTCTTGGAGTTGACTGCCAGTTATCCCAAGGAGAGTCGATTAGTATCGCCTATGATGAAATTCTTGAATTGAATTTTGAATTAGACCCAAATCCATTGTTCAAAGTTAACTATCAAGACAAAGCGACATCTCGAAATTTAGCATCAAAACTTAAAGTGTATGATATTGATGGATATCTCATTAAAAACCATACGAGCACGACACAATCACCTTCGCATGTTTTTAATGACTTAGTTGGTGGACAGTATTATGTTATCGCTGAACCTACTCAGGTTGATGGTCATTTAATAATGGGTTATCCAGACATTCAGTGTTTAAGTGTAGATTCTATCTCTTCATGTGATGGAAATTTATCGCCAATATCGGTATCAATAGACAACAATGTTACTGAAGTCACTATTGGATCTTATCAAGAACAAGGAATCAATGGTTATGTGAAAGATGCAGAAACAAGTATTCCTTTAGGAAATATAGTTTTAGATTTTTGGGATGAATCAGGCGCAATTCTTAGTTCTACAACAACTTCTTCAACAGGTGGATTCTCACACATACTTTCAGAAGGAGAATACTATATTTCAACAGATACAAATAATGAATATAAAAATGAAGTTTATCAGGATGTTTTCTGTGATAGTGCTGCTATATTAGGTGATTGTGATGTTACACAAGGTCAATTAATATCTGTACCAGATAATAATGTAGAACCAATTGTGATAGATATCAACTTAACAATTGATGATATTTTTGCAAATAGTTTTGAATAATTCTATGGCATAATCTCAGAAATAAATTACCAAAAAAAGGGCTTCAATTCGAAACCCTTTTTAATAAAATTAAAAACTTATTTAAGCCACTTTTACATTCTCTGCTTGAGGGCCTTTTTCATCATTAACTACGGACATTGTGACTGATTGGCCTTCTCTAAGAATATTAGGTTTTGAAGCAATGGATGTTTGATGAACAAACACATCGTCTCCATTGGATTGTGTAATAAAGCCAAACCCTTTGGTCTTGTTAAACCATTTAACTGTTCCATCAACTGTTTTATTAGGATTTTTAGAAGCTTTTATTTTAGGCTTTTTAGCAGGTTTTTTCGATTTGGAATTAGAAGTTGTGTTTGCTTGATTGTGTGCTATAAATGAAATCAATAAAGCCGATACGACAATAACCAATGAGGCTATGATTATATCTAATGCTGAGATTGATGTGAAATGAATCAATGTTGATGCTATCGCTGATCCTAAAGCAATAAGAATGATGTTAAGGTACTTTTTCATATGAATATATCTCTCCCATATATTTAAATTAATTTGGATTTTAACATATAATTAACAAATTTCAATTGTGCTTAAGCACTAAATTATATCTTTTGATATGCCATACAGAGTATATTGATAAAATATTGGCTGTTTCTTTTTATTTCTTCAAGAGACCTTTGCTTGATTATGAAGGATTGAGAAAAAGATTTAAAAATGTGTCAATCAAGGCACGAAATGCAGCCTAATAACTAGTTATTAGCAAATTTTGAAACGCAGAGTGATGCTTTTTTAAACTTTTTATCTTCTTTTACTAATCGAGCAAAGGTCTCTTCAATTCAACTGTTCCTGCCTGACTTATATTGTTTCTCCTTAAAAGTGATTGCCTGAAATAAATCTATTTCAGGTTAAAAAACATTCATTTTTTGAATTTATTGCCTTAACTGTACAATTAAATTGAAATTATAATGATCGGTAGTAGAATAAGAGGTGAGTTGAGTATAAATATTATCTATAATTGTGCAAAAAATTAAGTGATTGGCTAATCATTCTGATTTTTAGGTTGTTATATTTTAAATTCAACAAATATTATTTCCTTTATTAGATTTAAACTGACAATGAAACATATTTTAATAACATTAATCTTTTTTTTAAATTTCAGTGTAGCAGTGTCACAAGAAGACACAGATACTGATAAACCATCTTGGTCTGAAGATTTACCGGAGAAGCTAGAAACTCCAGAAATTAATTTAGAACCAACTGTAGATACAAGTATTGAGTTCGATAGAGATGATTTAGGTATGTCAAGAGAAGATATATTCAATGACTCTGAGGAATCACCAGACTCTGATGATGTGAATCTAGATCTTCAATCAGACAAAGCCGCAGCAGAACAAGCCGCAGCAGAACAAGCCGCAGCAGACAAAGCCGCAGCAGACAAAGCCGCAGCAGAACAAGCCGCAGCAGAACAAGCCGCAGCAGAACAGGCCGCAGCAGAACAAGCCGCAGCAGAACAAGCCGCAGCAGATCTAGCTGCAGCAGAACAGGCCGCAGCAGATCTAGCTGCAGCAGAACAGGCCGCAGAAGAACAAGCCGCAGCAGAACAGGCCGCAGCAGATCTGGCGGCAGCAGAACAAGTGACGATTGATTCAAACAGTCAGAGTTCTGATATCATTGAACCTAGTGGAGATTCAGAGAATGTTAATTATGAATGGAAGCAGATTAATCGTTCAAAAACTAATTATCCATTGAGAGCTGCTCGCTCAGGCGAGGAGGGTTGGGTGGATGTTGAAGTAGAAATCAATCCATATGGAGAGGTCGTATCAGCAAGAGTAGTTAGATCCTATAGAAACTCCAGAACTTTTCATCGGGCAGCAACTGATACTGCCAAATCTTGGTTATTCGACCCACCTATAGAGTATGGTATTGAAGTAAACCAATTAAAAACTTTTAAAGTTCTCTTTAAGTTATAAAAAACATAGATAATTTAAAAAGTCTTTGTTTATCAATGACTTTTTAAAGTTTATTTTGTTGTTCTCTTATAAAATGACTAATTATCGACTGGCGCACAGTCCAATTTATTTATGATGATAAAAATCTATTTTCTTAACCATTAATTAATATAAAAAAATCACACGCTTAAATTTACAAATTTCACCTATTTTTGACATGCTGATGATAAAATTGCATCCAACATTATTAATGAATTAAAGACTTAAATTAATTTAATATAAATTGATTGTCATATAATCAGAAATAAATATGATTATTCAGTATTAGAGGTTTTTTTATTATGAGATATTACGCAGCAACGATTCAAACAGATTTTCCTGCACCTCAATCAAGAAAAGAAATTGCTAATCGATGTCATTCCATGTGCCAACTCATAGAACAAACGCTTTTGGGTTATGAACCTTTTTTTGACATTAAGTTATTTGTCTTACCAGAATTTGGCCACCAAGTTCCTATTTATCAAGAAGCCAGCAAAATCTATGATAAATTGGCAATAGAAATTCCTAATAAGCACACCGATAAATACCATGATTTGTGTAAAAAATATGGGATATATATCCAAACTGCTAGCTTCTTAGAAAAGGACAAAGACTTTCCTGGACATGTCTTCAATGCCACATTGTTGATCGGTCCGGATGGAATATTATCTAAATACCGTAAAGTGAACACATGGATTCCATGGGAAGTTCATACATCACCTGCTGATTTGCCTGATTATCCATTGCCTTTGTTTCCAGTGGTAGACACTGAAATTGGTAAAATTGGTGTTGCCATTTGTTATGACTGGCTGTTTCCAGAATGTATTCGTGAAATTGCATCACAGGGAGCTGAAGTGATTAATCGGGTTTCAGCCTATATGGATCCTTGGGGCTCTACATCTCCAATGGAATGGTGGAGCTTAGTTAACAGAACCAGAGCACTGGAAAACATGGTTTATGTGGTAGCAGCCAATCAAGGTGCCAGTTTTAAAAATTATCCGCCATTCAGTTGGCCAGGTGGTTCTATGATAGTAGATTATGATGGAAGAATACTTGCCAGTGCAGGGGAAAATGCTGGAGAAAAAATTGTTGTGGCTCCAATTGATATTGAAGCCATAAGATACGAGAAAAAAAGACGTCAAGGACACGACACTTGGGCACATCACAGGAGCCAAGCCTATCAATACCAAAACAAGCCACATCTTGAAATAAATTCAGATGTACCAACCATAAATTCATTAAACAGTCGAATTCACAATGCTAAAAAACTCAAATAACCATTTTATAAAATTATCCATTTTAACTGCTTTATCACTATTTTTGATTTCATGCGAAGATTCATCACAAAATGTTGTCACTGAACAAAAAATAGAAGCACCAAAAAGCACAGAGCTTTCAAGTCAATCTATCAGTATGAATAATACTGGTGTAGGTGAAATGGGGTACTTTAGTTATTCTAAAGCAGCAGATACATTCCAAGAATTAGTCAACAAAAATCCAAACTGGGTTTTGGCAAAACAAAATCTTGCGATTGCAATGTTGAACAGACAAAAACCAGGTGATGAAGAATTGGCCATGAACATGGTAAAAGAGTTATCTGAAAAAAATGATGAAAATTTAGTCGCACACTATATTGTTGGCATATTAAAATTTAATCAAGGGTTATGTGATGAGGCGCTTCCTCGATTTAATAAAATCTTGGAGCTTGATAATACTGACGCTTATGCCATGTATTTTGCAGGACAATGTGAGTTACAAAATGGTTCAATAGATAAGGCATTGGTTTTATACGAAAAAGCGATTGAAACTGATAACTACCTCAGAAGTGCCTATTATGGTGGTTTTATGGCAGCTCAAAGACTTCAAAAGAGAGAACTGGCCAAAGAGATGCTAGATGCTTACCAAAAACTAGATTCAAACCCAAAAGCCAAATTAGCTGAAATCAAATACACAAGAATGGGACCCAAAGCGATAGCTCAGGCGTATACCTTAGAATCAAATACAGAAAACAAAGAAATGAAAGTTCCACAATCGCCATTTTTTGCTGCACCTAAAGCGATTGAAATTGATACGACAGACTTAAAATCGTTTGGGATAGTTGATTTAAAACAAGATGGCGTATCTCAATTATATATTGCCGCATCAGGTGTGCTTAAATTATATGACAATTTCTTAGGGACGGCTAAAGAATTAGAGGAATTAACTATTAGCCTCAATCAAGGCAATAACCTGTTAGCTTGGGGTGATATTAACAATGATAATAAATTGGATTTGTACGTGACAGGTACACCTGATCAATTGTATTTGCAAAACGATTCTGGTTTATCTCCAGTAGACATGCAATCATTTGGTTTTGGTCAATTATCATCCTCTGCAGTCAGAGTGGCAGATGCGGATCATGATGGAGATTTAGATGTCTTTGTTCTTGATGAAGATGGCCAATTTGAATTATGGAATAATAATTTAAACAATACTTTTACGGCATTATCTGAAAATACAAAACTAATTGACAACAAAAACTTTAAATCGATTTACATACATGATTTAGACAGCGATAGGGATGCCGATATTGTGCTCATTTCTGACAATCAGATTAGTATATTGCTCAATGACCGAATGTGGGATTATCAGTTTATCCAGAGTGAACCATTGGCTGAAAAAATTCTCAGCGTCTCTTTAGCAGATAATGATATCAACGGTAAGCCAGAAATTAATATATTAACCCAATCTAATCGGATAGATGTTTTTCAACTGTTAGAAAACAAGATCTCAAAAAACTATTCCATAGGTAATGCCATAGGAACAAATCATGTTTCGATTGATGTTAATGGAAACGGGCACTTCGAACATTTAATGACCGCAGCTCAAGGGATTAATATTTTGTCACATGAAGGCAGCAAGACAGATCAAATAGCCATTGAAGGATTACAAAGTATGAAAGTAATGCATACGATGAATGGCCCAGAATTACTTTATTCTGATAATCAAAAACTGTATCATGTTGCTGCAAGTTCTAACCGTTTGCCCTTTACTTTGTATAATTTTTCAGGCAAAGAAGATGATGCCAATTCAGTGAGATCAAATTTTTCAGGAATTGGTACACGCATTGTTTCTCATAGTGAAAATTTTTATGCGATTGGGGATAGTTTTCAAAATTTAACGGGAATAGATCAAGATTTTCAAGCCATAAGTTTGGCAGCAGGTAAAAATAAAACCAATGACTTTTTAGCCATTGAATGGTCAGATGGTGTTTTTCAAACTGAGTTAGGCCTTGAAGCGGGCCAGCACCATAAAATTACAGAAACCCAAAGGCAATTATCAAGTTGTCCAGTTATATTTACTTGGAATAATGGCCAATATGAATTTGTTAGTGATGTTTTAGGTGTTGGAGGGATAGGTTTCGCTATCGGTCGTCACGAATATGGCGTGCCAAGACCTTGGGAAAATTATTTACTGACATCTGATCAATTGAGTTCAGTTAATGGCGAATTTAAATTTCAATTTACTGAACCCATGGAAGAGTCAGCTTATTTAGATGAAATGCAATTACAAGTCATAGATGTCCCTAGTCAATGGTCAGTCATATTAGATGAGCGAATGCAAATTTCTGAACCGATTGTAACTGGAGAGCCACTTTTTTATGAAAAAATGATTCAACCAATACAAGTACTCAGTAAGCACAATAATGATGTAACAGTAGAAGCCTCTGCCACTGATAAAAAAGCCATTGACATTATCAATCAGGACAATAGATTTTTGGGTCTGGTTGAAGAGCAAGTTATCACCATGGAGTTTAATGATGGTTTGATTGGAGATTATCATTTGATCATGAATGGATGGGTAGAATATGGTTATTCACAAACAATGTTTGCTGCATGGCAAGCGGGCTTATACGCACAAGCGCCAACTATTGAGTACAAAGTAAAAGGGCAGTGGAAAACACTTTTAACTGAATTTGGTTACCCTGCTGGCATGCCAAGATCGGCAAGCGTGCCTATAAATCTTCCAGAAAAAACTCGATTTTTAAGATTGAGAACCAATATGGAAATATATTTTGATCAACTAGCACTTATTCAAACTGGACAACCTACAAGTATTCAAAAATATAATTTAGAATTAACCCATGCCAATCTTCAGCAAGTTGGATTTCCAAAAAGGCAAGATAATCATCAGCGCGTCCCCAGTTATGACTTTAATGATATTGAACCATTTTGGGATACACGTTACATGGAAGGTGCCTATACACAATTAGGAGATGTGACAGAGTTAATTCAAGAAGAAGACAATGCCTTAGCAATCATAGGTGCTGGAGAAGGCATTGAAATTAAGTTTAACGATGATTTACCCAGGTTAGAAGAGGGGTATGATAGGTATTTTATAATGAAATTTAAGGGCTGGGCTAAAGATATGGATATCTTAACGAAAGGTGGAGAAACACTAAGCCCAATTCCTTCAATTGGACCCATTACTAACAATGCAAAATCATTAAACTTGAGGTACAATACTCGATTTAAGGCTGGAAAATAAGTTGTGAGTCGTAATCAACGAAGAAGAAATTTAGCTGTTGGCCCCAAATTAAAGGTTTTATTAAAGTTTATCTTTTTTCTTTTTGCACTGTTAATGATCAATTCAGTGTATCTATCTGTGATTACTTTTATTGAATGGCTAACAGACAAGTCACTTCAAGATCAAACCTATATCTTCATGTTTTTAACGCACTTGGTATTGGGTCTGTTGTTAATTGTACCGTTTATTATTTATGGTTTTATTCATATAGGTAATACTAGACATAGAAAAAACAAACGCGCAATTAAAGCAGGATATGCTTTATTTATTATTTCAATTGTTTTATTGATATCAGGACTGTTGCTCACAAGAGGTATTCCAGTTGTTGAATTAAAAAATGTTCAACTAAGAAATATTACTTATTGGATTCATGTTATTCTGCCCTTTGTTGCGATCTGGTTATTCATAATGCACCGATTAGCTGGTCCAAAATTAAGTTGGAAAGCATTCAAAGTGACAGTGTTATTGACTGTTGCATTAATGTTAATCATGGTTTGGTTGCAACAAGCGACATTCTTTCCTAAAACTGTTGAACACGATGAAATGAACCCACTGTTCGCTCCATCCTTTTCACAGACTCATACCAATAATTATATTCCTGCAAAGGATTTGGATAATAACAAATATTGTCAAAGTTGCCACCAAGATGTTCATGAAGGTTGGATGAATAGTGTTCATAAAGTCTCCAGCTTTAATAATCAATCTTACTCATTTGCTGTCAATAACACCCGTGAATTTCTCAAGAAAAGAGACGGACATCATAAAGAGTCAAGATTTTGTGCAACTTGCCACGATCCTGTCATTTTATTTAGTGGTGAATTCGATAAAGAAAAGGACTTTACAGATACAGAAATAGGCCAAGCAGGAATTACTTGTACAGTATGTCATGCCATATCAGATGTCAATTCCATAAAAGGCAATGGCAGTTATACTTTAACAATACCAGAACAATATCCTTTTACCTCAAGTCAGTTACCATTTTTACAATGGGTAAATCAAACTTTAGTTAAAGCGAAACCTGATTTTCATAAGGCTTCTTATTTGAAACCTTTGCATAAATCTGCAGAATTTTGTAGTACCTGCCATAAAGTTTCTATTCCTGAATCATTTAATGATTATAAATGGTTAAGAGGTCAAAACCATTATGATTCCTTCTACTTATCTGGTGTCTCAGGTCATGCGGTGGCCAGTTTTTATTATCCTCCGAAAGCAGTAACCAATTGCGCAAGCTGTCATATGCCTTTACAGGAATCAGATGATTTTGGAGCCATTACAGAGACGATTACTGGAAAATCACAAGTTCACAGTCATTATTTTCAAGCAGCAAATTCAGGTATTCGCTACTTGAATGATTTGAAGTCTGACCCAAATAGTCATCTATTGAAAGATTCATTAACTGTTGATGTATTTGGAATTAAAAAAGACGGAGATATTACTGGTGAGCTGATAGCACCTTTATCAGACGAATCGATAGAAATTAGTTCTGGACAAAAATATTTACTTGAAACTGTCATTAAAACTGTCAAATTAGGCCATGCATTTACTCAAGGAACGGGTGATTCTAACCAAGTTTGGGTTGAGCTCAATGTCTATCATGATGATAAACTCATCGCAATGAGCGGCGGTATGAATGAAGAAGGATTCGTTGATGATTGGTCCTATTTCATCAATGTTTATATGCTTGATAATCAAGGCAATCGTATTGACAGAAGAAATGTAGAGGATATATTTACTCCATTATACAATCACAGCATTCCACCTGGAGCAGGAGCGGTTGTTCATTATGAATTAGATTTGCCTGAACAATTAACCGGTGAAATAACAATAGAAGCAAAAGTGTTATACCGTAAATTTGATACCACGTATTATCGATTATTTACGGATGATGAAAAAAGGTCTAATGACTTGCCAATCGTCACTTTAGCAGCAGATACACAAAAAATAATTGTTAAAGAAAATCCGGATAATTCTATCTCGTTTGAGACCAAAGATTGGAAGAGATGGAATGATTATGGCATTGGATTATTGCGCAAACAATCCTACAAACAAGCAGAAGAAGCTTTTATGAATGTCGCAAAATTAGGCAAGGCAGAAGGTTGGGTGAACCTTACTCGAGCATACATACAGCAAGGCCGATTAACAGAAGCAAGAGACGCCATAAATAAGGCATCACAAATCGAAGATTTCAGATATACATGGCAGTTGGCTTATTTCTCAGGCATTATAGATTTTCAAAATGGATTTATTGAAAAAGCATTAGATGAATTTTCTCAAGTGTATCGATCTGAATTTAAAAATGCACAAGATGCAAATTTTGATTTCTCAAAAGATTACAGGTTTGTCACCATGTACGCACAAACTGTATTTCAAAGGTCTAAGCTGTTAAAGGAAGCTGAAAAAGAAGAATATTTAAAAAAATCATTAAAACTTTTCTTTGAAGTCTTAGATTTAAATCCAGAATGGGCCGACGCACATTATGGCTTGTCTCAAGTTTATGCGGCTTTAGGAGATGTTGAAAATTCACAACTGCATCAGTCATTTCATAATAAATACAAAGCAGACGACAATTCCAAAGATAAAGTCATTGCTAAAGCCAGGGCCAACAATGCAGCTGCAGATCATGCTGCTGAAGCGATTGCAATATACAAATTGGACAAATTACAAAATATGATTCCTGTGATTCAGTATATTACAAAAAACAATATTACAACAGAGTAGTAGCATGTCAAACAAAACACCTCAATCAGGGAATGACGAAGTCATTGCAGAGTACTTTAAAAAGTCAATAATTGTAATTATGGCTGTATTAATAGTGGCAGCGATTATTTATTTTGTCATGAATAGAAAGGTAGAAAAACCAGAGATTATAGAAAAAAAATACCAACCACCTGCTCAGTTGAAAACAAAAAAACAACCGCCGAAAATAAACTTTACTGAACAGGCTGAAAACAGAGGCATAAATTTTATTCATGAAAATGGTGCAACTGGTGAACGTATGTTGCCAGAAACCATGGGTTCTGGAGTTGCATTTCTGGATTATGACAACGATGGCGATCAAGATGTATTGTTTGCAAATGGCACAAATTGGCCATGGGATGATGCCAAGGATTCTCACCAAATGTTATATGAAAATGATGGCAAAGGAATGTTTACAGAAGTCAGTGAGAAAATGGGCATTAATGACCAATTCTATGGAACAGGAATTGCCATTGGAGACGTTAATAATGACGGTTTTGATGACATTTTTATCGCAGCAGTTGGCACCAATCATTTGTACCTTAATCAATCTGGCAAAAGCTTTGAAAAAAGTCAAATTGATCTAGATTGTACTGATCAAGGTTGGAGCACCAGTAGCGGATTTTTTGATTATGATAACGACGGCGATTTAGATTTAGTTGTTTTAAACTATATTGAATGGTCTAGAGAATTAGATTTATCAGCAAACTATAAAATTGATGGTATTGGCAGAGCTTATGGTCCACCCAGTAATTTTCCTGGAACCCATAGCTGTCTTTTTGAAAACCAACTCAATGATAAAGACCTCAGTTTTGTTGATGTAACAGAGGCTTCAGGGATAAAAGTTTCGAATGCTTCAACTGATTTCTTCGAAGGAAAGTCATTGGCTTTATTATTTTTTGATATTAATTCAGATGGGTGGCAAGACATAATTGTTGCAAATGACACCACAAGAAACTTTGCTTTTATCAATCAAAAAAATAAAACATTTATAGAACAAGGCTCAGAAATTGGCCTAGCCTATAATGATAGCGGTAAAGCAACAGGTGCCATGGGTCTCGATTCTGGTTATTACAATAATGATCAAGATTTAGCTGTTACTGTTGGAAATTTTGCCAATGAAATGACTTCGTTTTATGTCAATCGTGCAAAATTGGGTTTTTTTACAGATGAAGCAGTTATATCAGGCATAGGACCTCAAAGTCGATTAGCGTTGAGTTTTGGTTTATTTTTCTTTGATTTTGATTTGGATGGAAGATTAGACTTTTTTCAAACAAATGGACATGTCGAAAATGAAATAAATAAAGTGCAGCCCGTTCAAAATTATGCTCAAAAAAGCCAAATTTTTTGGAATTGTGGCAATGAGTGTGAGCGAACATTTGTCCCTTTAGAGAGTGCTGGTGACATCACACAAATGGATCTAGTCGGAAGAGCTGCAGCTTATGCAGACATAGATAATGATGGCGATTATGATGTCATTGTTTCACAAGTGGCCGGTAAACCGAAATTATTTATCAACGATAGTAATGACAATAATATCAAAAACAATTGGATAGGCATAAGATTAAAGTCAAATAAAGCCTTAGTTGGCGCGAAAATCACAGTAAAATCAACAAAGGATACGCAAGTATTTAATTATTCTCCTACAAAAAGTTACTTATCACAGGTTCAATCCGGTCAAATTATTGGATTAGGTAATGACACCGTCAACAGTATTGTGGTAAATTATAATGGTGGGGAAAAACAAATATCTGAATTTGTTTTGAATAATTGGAATACTGTATCACTTGAATAGCAGAAACATAGCTCTATATGTAATTTACAGCTTAATTATCGCTGTTGCTTATTATGTGCTTAGCTATGTCAGTAAAACTCTAATACTACCTCCTACTTTTGCGGCACCCATTTGGTTGCCAGCAGGATTGGGAGTTGGCGTACTCATTTTATGGGGTTATCGCTATATTCCTGCCTTAATAATAGGCGAAATTATATCAAGCTTAGATTTCTATGATGCCGAATTGGTTGCTGAAAATTCCTATTTGGTATTCACCTATACCACCGTTCTCCTATCAATCGTTATTCGCAGTGTTCTGGCCCATTATTTTGTTAAAACACACTTAGGTCAAAGTAATAATTATTTAACACTCCAATCTGTGACCAAGATGCTTATTTTTGCGGCACTTATTCCTACATTTATTTCATCAATTATTGTGACATACGCTATGCACAGTAGTCAGCTTTTTTATTTTGATTCATGGATTGTGAATTTTTTAACTTGGTGGTTTGGTGACGTCGTAGGAATAGGAGTGGTGTTACCTATCATGTTTTTGCTTTTCAAAAAACCCAGAAATCTTTGGCAACCAAGATTAATCAAAACTCTGATTCCAGTTGTGATGACTTGTGCGTTGATTGTATTGGCCACGCATAATATAAAAAATCTTGAATTAACACGATTGGTAAACATATTAGATACAAAAATAGACTTATTAAGTAATGAAATTACTTCAAAATTTCAACACAGAGATTTTGCAAATGTCGGATTAATCACTGATGAAATCAAAGATGTAAATACGATAATTTATACCAATGAAATCAATGAATTTATTATACAAAATGAGCTCAATGATATTCATTTTAAAGTTTATTCTGACAATGATTCAGGCAAAAATTTAATCTATGAATCAACCAATAAGTTTTCAAATAATCAGCAATGGAAGTCCTCAAAAGAAACTCAATTTGCAGACCAAACTTGGCAAATATTAGCCTATGCTACTCCTGAAAGTTACCAGAAATATGCATCTTGGCTTATTTGGTGGCTTACGGCAATTGGATTTTTATTTGTTGTTATTTTAATTGCTGGATTATTGGTGATTACCGGTTCTCAAATAATGATAAAAGACACAGTTGTCAAAAGAACCAATGAGATTAATACACTTAATGCCATATTGCAAAAGCGAGAAAAACGTTACAAACAATTAATTGAAATCCAACCTGTTATCTTTTGGAGACATATTAGAGGAGAAAAAACTTTAAATTATGTCAGCAATGAAGTGACAAATATATTAGGTTATAGCAAAAAAGAACTGTTAGATATAGAACATATTTGGAATAACCTGATTCATCCAGATGATAGAAAACAAACTTTAAAAAAATACTTTAAAGGCATCGCTTCAAATAAAAGCTTAATTCTTAAATATCGTGCATTAACAAAAAAAGGACAATATATTTGGCTTAAAGACTATATTTCAATGAGAAAATTTGACGATAGAGTTGAGGTGATTGGGCTCAAAATAGACATAACAAAGGAGCAACTTAAAAAGCAAGAAATTATTAAATTAGCTTATTTTGATTCAATGACTGGTTTACCTAATCGTGTTAATTTTATGAGTAGCCTACAAAGTTCAATTAAAACATCACTTAATAATAACTTGTATGGTGCGATTTTATATCTCGATTTAGATAGGTTTAAAGTGCTCAATGATTCTATGGGACATTATTTTGGAGATAAATTGCTCATACAAATTTCTAAAAGATTAAAAAACTCTTTAAAAACTGAAGACATTTGTTCGCGTTTTGGAGGAGATGAATTTGTTGTCATGGTTGCACAACAAGAAAAAACCTTAGAACAAATAAAATTATCAAGTGTAAAAGTAGCTGAAAAAATTCAAACAGCAATAAAAAAACCTTTTAATATAGACGGCCATAATTTTTTTACATCTTTTAGTATTGGCCTCAGTATATTTCCGCATAACTCGTCAGATGCGAATGAAATAATTCAACAAGCGGACATTGCTATGTACACTTCAAAAGAGCAAGGTAAAAATACCATTAATTTTTTTAAAGTTGAGATGCAGTTACTCGCAAATAAAAGGTTAATCATTGAAAAATCTTTAAAAATTGCTATTTTAAGACATGAGTTTGAGATGTTTTATCAACCGATATTTGATCAAGATAAAAATATTTTGAAATTTGAATCTTTGATAAGGTGGAACCATCCAACTGAAGGTTTACTTTACCCTGATTCATTTATTCAAATAGCAGAAGAAACGGGTTTGATATTAGAGTTGAGCGAATGGATAATTAGTGATGTAGTGGAACAAATTTCACTTTGGAAAAAAAACAAATTTAACATTCTTGATGTGTCTATTAATCTCAGCTTATTCCAATTTATGAATACACAAGTCATAGAGTTGTTAGAAGCTACCACTAAAAAATACAACATAGAGAACCAACATATTACGCTTGAGTTAACTGAATCCATAGGTATTGGTGATTTTGAGGCAACATTAGTCAAATTAAAACACCTTAATAGTTTGGGATTTAAAATTGCCATAGATGATTTTGGAACTGGCTATTCTTCTCTCAATTATTTAACACAAATGCCAATTGATATTTTAAAGTTGGATAAATCTTTTGTTGCCAATATAGGCAAAGAAAAAAATTCAGATAGTTTGATTGAAACCATCATAATAATGGCCAAACAACTTGAGTTAGAGCTCATTATTGAAGGTGTTGAAACAGAGGAACAATTTGATTTTTTAAAAGACAGAGGCTGTTCAATATTCCAAGGTTATTTGGTGCATCAACCAATGTCTACTGTAAAAATTGAACAAGTCATGAAATCTTGATAATCATTTTATTAGCCAGTGCTATGTATTTAAAACATTATAAACAGTGCTTTGGTTTAGGTAATCCAGCATATTTACTGGCAAACTTTACTGGACCATCTGGAAATAATTGATACAAATAACGTGAATTGGCCACTTCTTCATTGATTTTATTTTTAATCGCTTTAATCAATAGCCGCATGGGTGGAGTGGTTTCGGTTTGTAAATAAATTTCTCTAACTAAATGTATTATTTGCCAATGTTTTGCAGTTAATTCAATGGAATCTGATGTTGCCAATAGCTCTGCAATCTCTTCATTCCATTCTGTATAGTCTACTAAGTGTCCATTTTGATCTAGATTTAATGTGTTTATTTCCATGTATATGTTTTTTGGTATTGATTAACTAAATCGACCCATTCATCATAAGAATGGCTTTTTAAATTTTGTGTGTTTTCATGAATAATTGTGTAGACACGAAATTTTTTTTCAGCTTCTTTTATTAGCATATATTGTTTATCATTCAGTTTTCTTGAAAAAAAAACAATGGCATCATTTTTATTAACAAATTGCAGATGAAATTTGATTTCAGTTACATGAGATAAATTACATAAATGCAGTGTTTCACATTTCATAAAACAATATCTGCCTCATTAATCAGTTGTTTAACAAAATCTGCATTGATTGCTTGGCACTTGATGAGATTATTGTAATTTTTATTGTTATTAAAATTCATAAAATAGACACCTTCTATGCCATATAAATCCAAGCATTTCCAAGCTTTGTTCTGGGTCAGTTCTTTAATTGAATTTGGCATAAAAACTACCTTTAAGTCAACATCATATGCTATTGCAGACATTATCTTATCAAATTGCCATTGATTTGATACTTCATTTCTATAATCCTTAATCATCGCTAAAGCTATCATGAAAATTCTATACTTTTGTTTGCATCATGAACAGATTCCATCCATTGCCCTAATCCTAAAATCGAGACATATTTATTGGGTTGAATATTTTTTTGTAAATACTCTTCAGCGATGGTAGAGCAGGCTATTAATGACACATTTTTTTGAGATATCTTTAACCATTCAGGGTCAAATTCAAATGCTGATTGAACGGCATGACCATAAAAAAAAACGGAAATCTGAACTTGTTTTAATTTAAGTAATGCTTGAATAAAACCAATGGCGTGAATTATTGCATTTGAATTTTTGTCTAATGGACTTATAATAATTGAATATTTCATAATAATTTTGCAATTTAACACAATTTTATCTGTCTACACTATAGAATATTAATTAAAAAAGTGAGTATGACTCAATTTTAAAAATGAAAAACAGATTATTAATCACAATTTACTCTTTTGCACTGCTGATTTCAAGTGTTCAGTTGGGCTATGCTAATGATTTTAATTTACCCGATCTTGGAACTCCTTCTGATTCGTCATTGTCACCTGTTCAAGAAAAAGAAATCAGAGATTCAATAATCAATCAAATTTATCAATATAATTTGGTCATGACAGACCCTATTATTGCTGATTATATTAAACAATTAGGATTCAGGCTAGCGGCTAATTCTGAGGATCCAGAAGCGCCCTTTGATTTTTTTATTGTCAATCAAAATGTTGTTAATGCTTCTGCATACCCTGGTGGATTGATTATTATTTACAGTGGTTTGTTTTTAAAATCAGATACTGAAAGTGAATTAGCAGGTGTGGTAGCTCATGAGATCGCGCATGCTACTCAAAGACACATTTCTCGCTTCTATGCCAATTCTAAAAAGAATATTATTCCAACAATTCTGGGTTTGGTCGGCGCAGCTGTTGCAGCACAAGCCAGTGATTCTCCAGATGCACCAGTTGCTGTATTAGCTGCATCGTCGGCATTACAACAACAAAACATAATAAATTTTACCAGAGGCAATGAGTACGAAGCAGATAGAGTGGGCATCAGTACTTTAAAAAAATCTAATTTTAATCCACTCGGCATGGCTGGATTTTTTGAAAAACTAATGCGTGATAGACCCATTGATGAAAGGTACCAACTACCAGAATATTTAAGAACACACCCGCTGTCAATAAATCGAGTATCTGAGGCTAAAAACAGGGCACATTCTGATACCCCCATTGAGTATAATGAATCAGAATTATACCCGCTAGTTAAAGAGAGAATTAGAGTCTTTGCTAAAAATACTGACATAGATCAAACGGCTTATTATAGAGATAAATATCAAGAAAGTAGTTTAGTAGACATTACCAATGCTGAATTATATGGTTATGCTTTGGCGGCATATCTTTCTCATGATTATCAAACAGCTTCAAAAGTGATTGCTCAAGTGCAGAAAACTGATAGAACTTCGCTCATTATTTCTATTTTAGAAGTTAAAATACAGTCTGCTATTGATTGGTCAAAGGGTAAATTGAGATTTGATCAATTATTAAGACTTTATCCAACGAGTCCAGTTGTTATTGAACCCTATATTCAACTTTTACACAAAAGCAATAACATTGAAGATAGAAAAGAAGCCAGAGATTTAGCCAGAAAGCTTGTAGATATCTACCCTGACAATGCTAATTATTATAGTTTATTGGCCATCAGTAACCAAAATTTAGGAAAAAGTATAGAGGCCAACGAAGCATTGGCTATGAGAGAACATATTATTCACAATAACTATAAAGCAGTTCGCATCCTAAAAAATATATTAAAAAGTGAATTAGATTACTATCAAAGGGCCAGAATTGAATCAAAAATAACTAAATTTGAAAACTTGATTTCTGATCGTGAGAGGAATTATGAAAAGAGCCAAGAATTACCTGAATCAAGAAGGTAAGAATAATTGAAAGTATATCAATTAGATGAAAAATATGCCAATTTAAGAAAGTCTACATGGTCTAAAGCTTTTAAAATTTCCTTAATCATCACAGGTATCATGTGGCTTGTTTTTGTTGTTGATATGTTACTTCCTTTTTTTGATTTTAAAAATTTTGGGATACACCCCAGACAATTATCTGGCTTGATTGGTATCTTTACATCAGTATTTTTACATGGTAACTTTTCCCATATCATCAGTAATACTTTGCCTATATTTATTGCTATCACAGCATTATTTGGTAATTATCCTAAAACCGCTAAAAAAGTATTTTTCTTGTCAGTGCTGTTAACGGGATTTTTAGTGTGGAGTTTTGCACGTTCTGCCAATCACATAGGGGCCAGTGGTATTTTATACAGTTTGTTGGCTTTTATTTTTATTAGTGGTTTTATTAAAAAAGACATCCAATCAATAGGTATATCTATTGTGATTGCCTTTTTGTATGGCTATTTACTTTTTGGTATCATCCCTGATAAACAAGGTGTTTCGTGGGAGTCCCATTTATTTGGATTTATTGTGGGGCTTTATTTGGCCTGGCTTTACAAGAAAGAGGATATGCCTGTTTATAAACAATGGGATGAAGAAGAGTAAAGTTATTTTTTTAAAATAACCTTAATTAATTGATGCCATTTCATCAAGGTTAACTACTTTAAGGGGCTTACTAAAAAGGTAACCTTGAATTGTATGACAGTGATTCATCTTTAAAAAATCAAATTGCTCCTGAGTTTCCACTCCTTCAGCGACCAATTTCATGTTCATCTCATTCCCAATAGCAATAATAGCGCGCACTATTGCATCATCGCTTTTGTGTTTTCCAATTCCATCAATAATACTTTTATCTATTTTTAGATTTGAAAAAGGTATATTTTTTAAATCTGAAAAAGAAGAATACCCAGTACCAAAATCATCAATAGCAATACTAATTCCCACTTCATTTAATTTCATAACATTATTAATTGCGACCTTGTTATTTGAGATGATAGAGTCTTCAGTTATCTCAAAGACTATTTCTGAATGATTGATTTTGTACTTTTTCATTAATAGAAATATCAATTCTGTTAATTTTGGATCATGTAACTGAAAGCGTGAAATATTAATTGAGATTTTATGGAAAGCAAAATTATTAATTTTCCATTTCACTATCTGTTCAAAAACATTGTTGATTATCCACATGCCCAATTCATCAATATAACCTGTTAATTCTGCAATCGGGATAAACTTCATGGGTGAAATGTTTTGTTTGTTGATAGGTTGCCATCTAATTAACGCTTCATAGCCTATTATGTTTTGTGATTGCACACATATCTGAGGTTGATAGACCATATACATTTCATTGCGATCTATGGCTCTTCTTAAACCTTGTTCAATTTGGAAATTTTCTGTGACGCTGGAGTTTTGTTTTTCATTAAAGATAATTAACTGATTACCCCCCAAATCTTTTGCTGAATACATCGCAGTATCAGCGAATTGTGTCAAAATATCTGAATCGGTTCCATGTTTGGGAAATAAACTGATTCCAATGCTGGCTTTTACTTCTATCTTTTGTGTATCTAGATCGAATGGTTCTGTAAAAGCTTGTAAAATTTTATGGGCCCTTTGGTGTATTTTATTTTCGTTTTCAACATCATAGATAAGTATGGTAAATTCATCGCCACTCATGCGAGCAAAAAACTCATTGTTTTTTAAAATTTCTGGAATTCTATTGGCAACAGCTTCTATTAATTGGTCTCCAATTCTGTGCCCTAATGAATCATTAATACTTTTAAAACGATCTAAATCAAAAAATAAGACAGCACCAATATTATCGGAAGTTCTATTCCTTTTAAGGATTTGGTTAAGTTTTTTGTAATACCCTAGTCTATTAGGTAGGCCTGTCAGTGAGTCATGATGCGCTAAGTACTTCAATTTATTTTTAGATTCTACTAAATCAGAAATATCCCTAATGAGACAGAACAAGTTATTGTCTTTGTGTGATTTTGTTGCAATTAATCGAATTTCATACACCGTATTATCAATCGAGTTATTCAGAAAAAATTCATAAGAATCACTGTTACAATTTAAACTTATATTGCCAATGTGTTCACGTATAGATTGCGATAAGGATTCGGTTAAAATAAATTCTATCGGCTGGTTGATGTCTTGATGATCTGCATTGATGAGTAAATTTTCAAACCCTGTGCTTGATAACAAATCGAGAACAATGCCATCTTCTGAAAGTAGCAAAAGCATATCTGGATAGGTACTAGAAATATCTTTAATCCATTGTTCTGTATGTTGTTGGGTTAAGTTATGCAGTTCTTGCATTTCTTTTGAAGAAATACTTAAAGACCGCTCTAACAAATATCTTTCTTGATCTGATTGGTTATAAGATTCATTGATTTTGGATAAGATATTTTGCCAATCATTGAGTTCAGGAATTTTATCAACACAGTTATTTGTTTTTTTTAATTGACGTATTAACAATTGATGCAGATCGTTTTGCATTATTCTTCCCATATCAAAGTTAAAGTCATTGTTTGATTGTGTAAATCACATATTCCATTGGTTTGTGGAGATAATTCACCATAAGAATAGAAACCAATTTGTTGACATTGAGTAGGTATCGAATCTTGGACAGCTTCTATTTCTTCCTCTGCTCTTTGACCTAATATAAGTTTACGTCCCACGCAACTAATCGATAAACAAAAGCAATTTTGATTCTTTATTGTAGTATTTTTAATTAAACATTGAGTGGCATCATCCGCTCCATCAATTAATCTATCAAAATTGGCATGCATTAACCTCACAACCGAACCCGTAGGAATATCTCCAGCAAAAGTGATCGAGTTTTCTTCATGGTTGACTGCTAAAATGGTTCTTACCTTGTTTAAGGATTGATCATATTTATCGATGATGGATAGCGGAAATAACAAACCTGATGATGGTAGTTTATTTGAGTATTCTCCTAAATATTCTTTATAAATTTTTAAAGCTGGCTTATGGTCTAATTCATAAAGAATATTGTCTATTGACTTTGTCACTTGCCTATCAATACCAATCATATCCCAACCACCTTTAGATGCATTTTTTGATTGAATAGATGGTCCTGAAAGACCTATTGTTGCAATACAATTTTCTTTGGCTTGTTTGTGATGATTAATGACCCAAGTTTTTGAGAATTTATCATCATCGCCAGCAAGGCCTCCACTAATAGAAAGTTTATCCTCAATCACTGAATTAAAGCCATCTATGAGTTGGGAGCCATTAATGTTCAACCCTTCTGACAAAACAATCAAATTATTTAAATCTGTTATATCAGAAAATTGATTCGCTAAATACAAACCTTTGGAAAATGAATCACAAGAATCATTGATTTCTGTGCTATGAAAAGAAACAGTATTTTTTTCAAACTTTATAACAGAAACAAGCACTGAGGCATCTAATAGTTTACCATTAAATATTTGACCTGCGGTTGAGCAACCAAAAATGTGAGATTTTGGATAAATATTGACTAAGTGATTAATGTGAATTTGAATTGCGTCTTTTGATAATTGGCTAAATATAAAAACAATGGTATTTTTCGAGTCCAAGCTTAGGTCGAATGATTCTAACCAATCATTATTGTTTAAGCTGTTGTGACTTATTTTCATTTGTAGGATCGGGTATATTTCTATTTAACCTTTAATTATCATACGTTATTTTTTTTTAAAAAGCAATGGGATTCTATTTCAAGTAAATATGACATCCTTGTCTATTTTCCCTCCTCAAAATTGATAACTAAAGTGTCAATTATTTATAAATCACATGCTGTATTATCCAACACTGTTAATTGATTTAAGTTAAACTCTCCTGTGCCAAGGTTGCTTGAATCAAAATCATAGTTAACAACAGCATTTCTGCAATCATCCCAAGTCATAGATAAAGATCCCATGACTGTTTCAGTTGTCGCCCCATTGAATAAATTGGCACCTGTATATTGAATCATTTGTGCAATATCAATGGTGTTATTGGTGATTGAACCAGTTCCAGAAACCCCAAGTTGTTGCCCCATATCGTCATAGGTATACCAAGTGATAGTGGCCATTTGAACGTCACCTTGATCAAACAAATACACAGTAAACCCTTCTCCTGCTCGAGTTGGATCAAACCAAGAACCAGATATGCCATTTGGCAATGCTTTATTATTTTCATCGCACTCATTACCAGGAATTTCCATATCTTTATTCAAATTAATTTCACTTGTCTCAATATTTGGAAAATCATAGGTTAAGACTGAAGCATCACATTGATTGAAGCGAATCATGGCTTGTCCCTCATTGACTATGTCCACATCACTGCTATCAAACTCGTTGCCAAAAACTGCACCCGATGTGGTATAAATGATAGGAAAATCTATGGTATCATCACCAACAATTCCGACACCTAACATCCATAAGCTTTCGCCTGCATTATTAAGGTTGGCAAACATAACAGCACGTCCATCAGTTAAAATTTCAATGCTAAGATTTTGATTCTCCGCTCCTTCAGGAACCCATGTACCGGAGACCTTAGAGGAAATGTTAAATTCAGTTTCACCTGTTGAAGATTCTCTAGAAAAATGGTGGAATGAAGTGGCATCAGCATTAATAAATCCACCGCTATTTGAATTAACAAGTAAGTCTGTGTCATTAAATATTAAGTTTCCTCCAAAACGATCATATAAATCTGTAGGATTACTGGCTACTAATTTTTGTTGTTCAACAAATGGTTCAGATCCCTTTCTGACAAAAGTATAAACAGCTCCCAATGTTTGCATGCTGTCTTGACCCGCTCCAGCACCCACAATGAGTTCACCTTCTCTTAGTTTAAGTGAAATTCCAAATTGGTCGTTAAAAGTGTTATCACTGGCTTGAATAAATTGTGTTTCAGACCATTGTCCATCTGTACTTTTTGTGTAGATTGTGACAGCACCAACTCCACCTGCTTGAACATTTCCTGCAGCCATTGTATTTTCAAAGATTTCAATTTGGTTACCTAAGTTAGCGTTGCGTGTATCATTGATGGTTTGTACAACTTCCCAACTAGCGCCACTGTTTTCATAAATATAAATTCTGCCAGGCTCAGTAATCATTTGTTCGCCCCAGGCGCCTACTATTATTTGGTCATTTTCATAATCAAAATCTTGACCAAATAAATGAAAATCTTGTTCTAATTTTTGTTGTTCAATAAAGCCAGATCCACTGTTTTCAAACACATAAACTCCTGCACTGACAACAAATGAAAAACCAAAGATAGAATCGTATTCATGTGCACCAACTAACAACATATCGCCTTCCATTACCAGTTGAAAGCCCATGCCTTTTCCATTACCCAAATCGCTACCTGTTAGAGACTCCTCTAAAACCCAATTGTCGCTTTCAAAAGTAGTGATAAAGACTTTAGAATCTGCATCAGTTCCTGCTCCAGATGTTCCAATCCCTGATCTGGCACCTGCTGGCATGCCAATGGCTAACTTACCATTGTCATAAGCCAATCCATAACCAAAACCATCGCCAACTACGCAACTTCCAGTTAAATCCTCTGCTGTTAGACGAGACAATTCTTGATATGAACCCGCTACTTTTTCATAAGTGATAATCTCCCCACAGCTATCGGCATCATTTCCACGAGTAAATATTCTTGGCCATGAAACTACCAACTTATCGCCAGCAAATACCATATTTGAGCCATAATCGCTTTCTGATGATTCATCTGGAGCAAATTCTGCCACTAACTCCCAATCTTGGGAAACAACATGTGTTGAAATAAATAAGATAAAAATTGTTAAAAATGTTTTCATTGCCCATCTCTGTTATTTAAAAACTTTATTCTAACGATTCTGAAATAATAGAGTACCCCCAAGATTAGGGGGGGACGAATATAACCTGTTGAGTATTTGTTTTTTTTAGAATTGAATTTCAAAAACAATCATTTTAAAATTTTAAATAGAGTTTGTGTGATTGCATGCAAGAAGTAATAAGTTTTTCTGAAACTATTTTAAGTCATAATATATTTTCAAATACTTTTCAATTATTCAAACTATTGAAAATATTTTGGTACTTTTGAAAAACAAACTACTGATATTATATTTTGATATGGATTTGATTAAAAATCAGATGAATTCATACTTGTTTTTTTTCATTAGATAGCATATTGAGAATTTCGTTTCGATTTGTTAAAGCTAATAGTAATAATATATCGCCTGATTGAGACCAGTCCAGTGCCTTTTTAGTGCCATCAATGGTATCACTTGCGTGTATAATTTGATT
>JBGCFT010000311.1:0-16602 GCA_045107085.1 Marinicellaceae bacterium
ATATTTACCCAGTTTCAGGTATGCTCGACCAATGGTTTGGTAGAGCTGTGTTTGCAATTGAGGTTCATCAGCCAATTCAGAATCTATCTCTTTTAATCCTTGATCTAAAAGTGCTTTTGGTTCAATGGCTTCACCTTGAGCTACCATTGGGTTAGTTCGATCAAATAAATTGACCATAAATTGAGAAACGCGGTCAGACCGTTCAACTTGTGCCAATACACGGCTTTGTTCAATGTCTAATCGATATAAATGAAAACCCAATAACAATGAAACTACACCGGTAAAAATAACGGCAGCAACAACCACTGCTGTATTTCTTTTACAAAATAACTTAACAGATTGCCAAAAACCAGGAGGCTTCATCAAAATGGGTTCATGGTTGACAAATCGTTTGATATCCTCAGCTAACAAGCTGACACTTTGGTACCTATCAGTCGGATCAGCCTGACAGCATGCATATAAAATGGGATCAATGGTAGGATCATTTTTTTTGCTTAATCTACTCAGTGGCGTTGGTTGCCCCTTTTGCAATAAGTTCGCTATTTCACCAATAGACTTGTCTTTCAAATCATGTGGCCCTTTCCCACTGAGCAAATGATAAAGTAACACACCCATAGCATACACATCAGTAGCAGTGGTCAACAAGCCACCGTTCAATTGTTCCGGAGAGGCGAACTGTGGTGTCATGATGCTGGTCATTGAGCCCGTATTGGCGTGACCTTGATCTTCATCGATCCATTTTGCAATACCAAAATCAAGTAATTTCACTTGCCCTGAATCATCAATCAATACATTCGCCGGTTTAATGTCCCTGTGCACGATCAGACGTTGATGAGCAAACTGAACCGCAGCGCACAAATCGAGAAACAAATCCAATTTTTGGCGCTGATCCAAATCATGTGTATTTGCATAACTTAAAATATCTTCTCCTTGAACATATTCCATCACCAGATAAGGCTGGATGTTTTCGTCACCAATTTGCCACTGTCCTCCATCTAACAATGTGGCAATATTCGGATGCTGCAAACTAGCTAACACTTGCCGTTCTTCAACAAAGCGATGGCGTAAATCCTTCTGACCTGACCGCATAAGTTTTATCGCCACTTGACGCTCATATTCGCCATCATCTCTTTGAGCCAAATATACATCGCCCATGCCACCGCGACCTAAAAGATTCAGTACGCGCCAAGGACCTATGCATTCCGGTGGTTTTTCGTCAAACATTTGGCTCGCTGATACAACCGCAGATTCCAAAGAATCATTTTCCGATAGGTGTACTTTCAGCATGTCTTGCAATGTTTTTAATAACTCAGGGTGTTTTTTTTTTTTTTTTTTTATCGCCTCTGCTTGGCGTGATTTAGGCATTTGTATGATGACCTGAAAATATTCATCTAACAAAGAAAAGGATTGATTGTTCATGGTTTTAATTGACTTCCTATCCAAGCCCTGGCGGTAATAAGGTCTCGTTTGACAGTGGCTTCTCCTACAGCAAAATGCGTGGCCATTTCCTTAACCTTCATTCCACCAAAATAATGGCACTCTATGACTTCTGCTTTTCTTGCATCGAATGAATGTAACTGAACCAATGCCGCTTCCAAATCCAAAATCTCAAAGGCACTGCTCGGCTCATCTGCAAATTCGTTATTGATGTTAATGGTGATTTTTTGAGGGTTACTTCCACGTTTCTTGGCATGTCGGAAACGGGCTTCATCTACCAACACATTGCGCATAACTTTGGCCATGACAACCATCCAAGCCAGTTTTGATTGAACAGATTGACGGCCCTTTAACCAACGTATGATCGCTTCATTGACCAACTCTGTAGTTTGAAACGCTTGACCAGACTCTCTTTGTAATTGGCGTCGTGCCATGCGTTTAAGTTCAGGGTAGGCGGCATTAATCAGATCGTCTGTAGACAATTCTTTATCATTGACCAACACCGGTCTTTTATCTGCATTGTTTTTTTCTGTCATCTACTTTCAACTTAATAAACATAAGGCCAACAAACCCATATATCATTGAATTATGGAGGCTAATTAGTATATCAGAAAGCTAATGACATATAAAGAAAACCCAATTCGACATTGTCCATATCAGAATATGGGCATTATGTCACAATTTAATGAAGTAGTTCTCCAAGACAAGCAAGTCACCAGCCCATAGGTTCGGGAAATGAGCATGATGGAATACAATAAGAAATAAATCAAATTATAAAAATAATGAGTAATATAAATTGTTGATTTTTTTCATCTATTATTCCTCTGGGAACGCTATGGATTCGATGGTTAATTACACTTTTACTGAATCACCATCAAAAGTGACAATCCTTTATATTGCTTTGTCTAGTTGTCTTGTTATAATAATCATTTAAATAACTAATTAAACTATGCCCCATTCATTCAACCGCCGTGATTTGGCTTTTCAATTATATGAATTTTTAAATGTTGAGAAACTGTGCGATTCCGCAATATACCAAGACCATTCCAAGGAAATTTTTGAAACATTAATAGATTTGGTTGAACGCATGGCAGAAGAGTTATTTCAACCGCATGCCGCTTTGGTTGATGCCAATGAACCCAAATTTATGGATGGTCGGGTTGTAATTATTCCTGAAGTGAAAAAAGCATTGGATGCTTATATTGAATCAGGTTTACCGGCTGCTTCTTTTGAGTATGAACTCGGAGGCATGCAATTGCCGCATTTGGTGACCCATGCATTGGGCTTTATTTTTGCCACTGCCAATGTCTCTACATCAGCTTATCCCATGCTCTCACACGGTGTGGCCAATCTTATTCGTACATTTGGCAATAAAGAACAACAAAGTACCTTTTTAAAACCCTTAATTAATGGCCGCTTTTTTGGTACCATGTGTTTATCAGAAACCCAAGCCGGTTCTTCATTGGCTGACATAAAAACTCAAGCGGTTGAACAATCAGATGGCAGTTATTTACTTCAGGGCAGTAAAATGTGGATTTCAGGTGGCGATCACGAGCTCAGTGAAAATATTATTCATATGGTTTTGGCCAAAATCCCTGGAGCAGAGGTTGGTGTCAAAGGCATTTCATTATTTATTGTTCCCAAAATCAACGTTAATGAAGATGGTAGTTTGGGTGAGAGAAATGATGTCACACTGGGCGGATTAAATCATAAAATGGGCTACCGTGGTACCGTGAATACAGTGCTGAATTTTGGTGAAAATGGCGGTGCTGTGGGATACTTAATGGGCAAAGCAGGCAAAGGACTAAGCTACATGTTTCAAATGATGAATGAAGCCCGTACAAGCGTCGGATTAGGTGCCACATCATTGGCTTACACGGGTTACTTGCATTCTCTGGCCTATGCCAAAGAACGCAAACAGGGTCGAGGGCTTGAAGACAGAGACCCAACTTCTTCGATGATTCCTATCATTGATCACTCAGATGTAAAACGCATGTTGCTGCAACAAAAAAGTTATGCCGAAGGCGGCTTGGCTTTGGGTTTGTATTGTGCAAAGATCATCGACCAAAAGATCATCGCCAATGATTCTGGTGACAAAGAGACAGCAAAACAAAAAGAATTGTTATTAGATATTCTCACGCCAATGGCCAAATCGTGGCCATCTGAATATGGTTTGCGTGCCAATGAGTTAGCCATTCAAGTCTATGGCGGTTATGGTTATACACGCGATTATCCTGTTGAACGTTTTTATCGCGATAACCGATTAAACGCTATTCATGAAGGCACAAAAGGCATTCAAGGATTAGATTTGTTGGGCCGAAAAATCACCCAGCATGAAGGAGCCTCGGCTCAATTACTAGCAACAGAAATCATGAAAACCATCGCCCAAGCCAAGACTATAGAATCAATCGCACCTTGTGCCAATGACCTAGAACAACACTCAAATGCTTTACTTAAAACCACCGGCATTATGCACAGTCAAATCTCCAAAAAAGGCATCAGTGCCTACTTGGCCAATGCTACATTGTATCTCGATGCTTTTGGTCATGTGGTGGTGGCATGGATGTGGTTAAGACAAGCCATGACCGCCACAAAAAACCTTCCAAACGCCATCAATGATGATGATAAAAGCTTTTATCAAGGAAAAATAAATACCTGTCGATATTTTATGACCTATGAATTACCCAATATCAAAGCACCATTGGACTTACTGTCAAAAACCGACACCCAATGCATGGACTTTGATGTAGAAGGGTTTTGATAATTAAGTAATATGAATAATTAATTAGTTATGCCATCATTAAAACAACAAGTTATCAATTGCCCTTATTGTGGGGAAGCCATAGAGGTACTATTAGATCCTCAAGAATCAGGACAACAATACATAGAAGATTGCCAAGTTTGTTGTAGGCCCATTGTTTTTAATATCAAAGAGGGTTTAGATGGTGACCTATCAGTATTTGTCCAAGATGAAAACGATGCCTATTAAATCATTAAAAAGGAGGTCGCCTTAAGAGCTTTACGCCTGCTTTGAGACCATTGTGTTTCGCTTTTGATTTTTATTACTTAATGCTTATTGTGGGGAATGGACGATAATGGTAAGTTATTATTTACAATCACCTACTGGGATTATCAAAAAGATGAAACAAATACTATCTTTCTTTTAGATTGGTGGATTTGGTTCGATGTTACTCGTGAAAATCATCTTGTCCTTTTCTGGGCATGTAAGGCCGCACAAATATTTGCAGCTATTGGCTGCATTATTTGTGGTTTCCGCATTAGTTAATTTCGCCTTATTGTCCTTATTTTTTACCAACTATTAATTCCTTGAAAAAATCAGCGACTAAAGACGTTCCTTTTTTACCGCCATCATCAATATTGGATAAAATAACAATAGTGTAATTACTGTCTACAAAGTCCATGAGCTCGCAATGAATTCCGTACCATCCACCGCTAATGCCGATAATATTTTGTTGGTGCCTTTGGTCAATATCAATGCCGTAGCCTAAATGAGTGTTATATCCTTTAACTTTTGGAGTGAACATTAATTCTGTGGTTTCTTTTTTCAATAGTTTATGACTCCTTAAAGCTTTTGAAAAATTGAACAAGTCGTGTACCGTAGAATAATAAAAGCCAGCAGGAGATGCTTTTGACAAATAGTAATCGTTCTTTTTGAGGGTCTTATTTTCTCCAAACTTAGAGGTATAACCGCTTGCTTTATTGGTAACTATTGAGTCGACTTCTAGTTCTGTCGTATTGATCATTTTGGTAGGAACTAATATATTATGCCTGATGTAATCATAATAGTTTTCTCCACTGACTTTTTCTATAATCAACCCAAGGATGACGAAACCCGTTCCACTATAATCGTATTGAGTACCTGGTTTTGATAAAAGCTTGTCATTAACAAAAAGAGGCATAAAATCAGATATTTCTTTATAAGCCATGCTCTTCATTTTATCAAGACTAGAGATATAAAATTATTGAGCCCTGTAGTGTGCGTCAGCAACTGTTTAATTGTGACGGATTCTCTGACTTCTTTATTTGGATAATCAGGCAAATATTTGCCAATTGGAGTATCTAACTTTACTTTCCCTTGGTCGTAAAGTTGCAGTATTGCGACAGACGTAAATAATTTGGTTATGGAGGCAATATTAAATTTTGTGTCTGTGTTATTTTTAACATTAAATTCTATACTTGAAAAACCATAAGCCTTTTTATCGATTATCTTATCATTGTGCGCAACTAAGATAGTTCCAGAGAAATCATCTTCACTTAAATTGTTAAGGAATGTAGCGATTTTCTCCTCTGTTGAATGTTTAGGTTTTGCAAAGGCTAAAGTTCCAATGAGCAAAAGCACTGTTGTTAAATACAGTGTTGGTTTAATATTCATAAGTTTGGTTTTTATAGTATAATTTTTAAAAGTGGCCAGATAAACGGATAAATTTTTGCTTGAGTCATCTTTATCAGTCTATCTGCTCTTCTCATGTAAATTAATGGGTTAAGAATTAATTAATTATACTTCAAAACCCCTGCTGACACCATGTTGTCAGCAGGGGTTTGTTAAAATGTGTTTTTTAACGTAATTTCACTGATAGGAGAAATAATATGATTGGATACGTAACCCTAGGAACTAATGATTTACCAAGAGCTATGGCTTTTTACGATGCATTATTTGAATCGATAAATGTGGGACGTTTTATGGAAATCGAAAACTATTTTGTAGCTTGGTCACCAGGACCTAATGCCCCAGGTGTGTCTGTAGCAGTGCCTTTTAATCAAGAACCAGCAACAGTTGGTAATGGTGTTATGGTTGCTCTAATTATGGAGAACAAAGAGAAAGTTGATGCGTTTTATGCAAAAGCACTTGAACTCGGCGGTACGTGCGAAGGTAAGCCTGGATTTCGTCCCGAAGATGACACAAAAGGATTTTATGCCGGATATTTCCGTGATTTGGATGGCAACAAACTAAATGCCTTTTGTATAATTGAATAAATTATGTAGATCGGGGAGCCAGTGTCCCCGATCTCATTAACTACCTACGGACTAATAGATTAAAATTTATAAATTGCATTCAATCTAATTCTTCAAAACCGTTATTAAATATTAAATCAGTTAGTTTTTTTGCGACGTACATGTCCATGTCGCCAGTTCCATCAAACCAGGGAAATGACATAAAAACCGTACCTGGATTGCCTACTGACATTTCTAAATAATCGCTGAAAAAATAATCGCCCCAGGTGAGTTCTGGAATCATCAAAGTTGAAGGTGTTACGCGCGTTTCTTGCCAGGTTTGACCTAAGTCTTCCGAATAACTGTAATACATATCAATCCCTGCATCTGGGTCACCATCGGGAACCACATGATTGCGTGTATCCGCATAAGATAAGTGAAGGCCGCCTGCTGAGTCAATTTCAAACCACGGCAAAAAACGATCTCCTGGTACATCTGGTGAAATAATCCAAGGTGCTTGCCAAACATTTCCGTCAACAGATCTTGTCATCCACAAAACAACCTGATCAGATTCAGTTGTTTTTAAATCAGGATAAACAATAAATGAATCGCCATTAGGATGAAAACCAATCAATCGAGTAGCAATCGCCCTGAAGTTTCCCGGTAAAACAGTGTCTAAATTAAGCCCAAAACTTGTAGTGGGTGCCACAACAGTTTCGAAACTACCTTGTCCGTCACAACGAACAAAATCTCTAAAATCGATAATATGTAAACAATCATTCAAATCAAATTCAGGCTGAGGAAATAAAAACCCGCCGCCATGAAACACATCCTGAAAGCTCTCGCCCTGATTCATAGAGACTTTCATATTTGGGTTAGTGAGACCATCTACCATAAAGATATCACCTGATTGATTAGCCGCCAACCAATCTTTATCTAAATTCGCCTCAGTTTGAAAGGGCCCTTCAATAATACCAGTGCCCAAATCCCATCTTTTAAGATAGTATGAACTAAAAAAAGTCTGAGAAAACTCAGTAGTTAATCCGCCTGCATACATCAAATCATTGATTGGATCGTATGCAGTCATTGGGTCAAAGTGAAAGGTAAACTGATTTTCAGGGTTAATTGAAAAGTCATCATTGAGCCAGGTTCTGCCGCCATCAATACTGCGAGCACTGCGCAATTTCCAAATATTAAATTCAGTTGAACCTTCAATTGGACCACTACTATCAGTCCATAATAACCAAACTTTTTGACCATCTTGAGAAGCAACCATAGAGGATTCTCCAGCTAAAACTCCAGATTTGGCATTATCAACACGTGTTAATTCAAACCCTGAGCCATTAACGGTGTTGACTTTAGCTTGTTTTGTAGAGCCTTCAGAGTAATAGCTTGATGCTTGAAAAATAGCAGGCACTCTATTGAAGTCTATACTATCTGAAAACTGCCCTGTTCTGGCTTCAACCACCAGTCTTAAATGGTCATTTATATCAAGTTGAGATTGTTTTAGATAGTGCAGCGCTTGATTCCAATTATTCTGATTGACATTCAGCTCAATGAGCTTTTTAAACCATTGGTCTTTATCAGCACTTAAATTCACCGCTATTAATAACTTTTCTTCTGCCAAATGTAACTCACCTTTCATTGTGAGCCAGCGAATATAAGCCTGCATTTTATTTTGTTTTAATAGCTGACCAACATTCCCAGCAAAACAATCAGCATAGCTATTTAATTCACGTCCAGATTTTCGAAAATAGCTTAACTGTGAATCATCAGGGCACAATTGCCATGGACCCGCAACGCCGCTAGCTACTTTATTATATTCGCTGTTAATTTCAGTAGATTTCAGATTTGCACAACCGATTAATGCTGATACGGTTATGGTTAACCCAATAAATAATATAATTCTCATGGTAATTTATAACATTATAAAACGGCTGATTAGTATAGTCTTATTCTGTTTGTAAGTACAATAGTCAGACATCATAAAACACTTGATTTAACTGATGACTGTTGAGTCTTGATCTGTATAGTATGTGAAATATAGGAAGAAGATTTAAAAGAACAAAATAAACACCAAGAAAAAACATTAATCTAAAAATATAGAGATAATTGCAGTTATACTAAAACTATTCAATCTTAAATAAAACACATGAACGAGATCATCTGCCCAAACTGTCATAAAACATTCGATCTAGATGCAGCGGGATATGCTGATATTGTTAAGCAGGTGCGTGATCACCAGTTTAATGAAGAGTTACAGTCTCGGATGGATCAAGCAGAAAAGGACAAAATCAATGCGGTTAAATTAGCAGAAGTAGAGCTGACTCAAAAACTACAGGTTGAATTAACCGAAAAAGACATGTTGATAAATGAGTTAAAAGCCAAAAATGAAGCGCATCTTGCTACTGAGTTGGCAAAAAAAGAAGTGGAGCTGGTTAAATTAAAAAACAAAATCCAACAAGCTGAGATCAATCAAAAGTTTGAAGTCTCCGAAGCCGTTAAGCAGATTGAAAAGCAAAGAGACAGCTTAGAAAACGCATTGAATATCAAAGAAACCGAAAAACAATTGTTAGAAAAGTCGTTAAATGAAAAGTTTAGCACGGAGCTAAAAAGCAAAGACGAAGCCATCGCCTATTATAAAGACATGAAGCAAAAGCTTTCAACCAAAATGGTCGGTGAAACCTTAGAGCAACATTGTGAAATAGAATTCAACAAACTGCGTTCAACCGCCTTTCAAAAGGCTTATTTTGAAAAAGATAACGATGCCAGTGCTGGCAGCAAAGGCGATTACATATTTAAAGAGACTGATGAAGATGATAATGAAATCATTTCCATTATGTTTGAAATGAAAAATGAAGGCGATGAAACCGCCACCAAAAAGAAAAACGAAGACTTTTTTAAACAACTGGACAAAGACCGGAATGTTAAAAATTGCGAATATGCGGTTTTGGTTTCCCTATTGGAAAGTGATAACGAGTTTTATAATCAAGGCATTGTTGATGTCTCGCACAAATACCCAAAAATGTACGTGGTGCGTCCACAGTTTTTTATCCCGATTATTTCATTATTGAAAAATGCGGCAATGAATTCCATGCAATACAAAGCCGAACTGGCCTTGATGCGCAATCAAAACCTTGATATTACTAATTTTGAAGAAAAAATAGAGACTTTTAAACAAGGATTTGCCTACAATTATGATTTGGCCAGCCGTAAATTCAAAACTGCAATCAATGAAATAGACAAAACCATTTCACATTTACAAAAAACCAAAGACGCACTACTTTCCTCTGAAAATAACTTACGGTTAGCCAATAAAAAAGCCGACGATTTAACCATCAAAAAACTCACACATGGAAATCCGACCATGAAGTCCAAGTTTGATGAGTTAAAGGATTAACTGTCGTGAAGAAACCAGAGCAGAGATGAACAATAATACAAACAGTTATTTATCACAAGTGAGACAGCTTAGAAAAGTTGCTATTTCTGCTATAAAAATGTACCCAATTGATATCCTTCAATTGAAGTTTATCAATCATGGAGAAAACACCACTTATAAAATTATTTCAAAACAGGGAAATTTTTTACTTCGCATTCACAGAAAGAATTACCACAGTAAAAATGCCATTCTTGAAGAGCTAAGTTGGATAATGCATTTGTCAGAAAGTACAGATTTTATTCAAAAACCAATTTCTTCAAAAAATGGTTTGCTGGTAGAAGAAGTTACCATTGGAGAAACATTAGATACAAGGTTGTGTAGCGTATTAACATGGATAGATGGAAATTTGAAATTTCGATCTCTGACTCAAAAATCTCTGTTTAACACGGGTCTTCTTGCAGGAAAGCTTCATAAAAATGCAATTAAACAGAAAGTAGTGCACAGAAATTATTGGGACTCCGAAGGATTGTTAGGAAAGAATGCAAGTTTTGGTAGCCTACAAAGTTTAAGACCAGAAATCAAAGAAGCTGAATATAAGATATTAGAAGCCTGTAGAAAAATGACGTTTAGTAAAATTGATTATTACAACAAAAACAATCCTCATAAATCATCAATGATACATGCGGATTTACATTTTGGAAACATAGTGTGGAAAAAAGATGAGCCAATTCCTATTGACTTTGATGATTGTGGATTTGGACCTCACATGTATGATCTTGCTGTTATTTTAAAAGGGTTTGATAATATATTTAAACACTCTCATAAAAAAGATCAAAAACCATTTGTTGAGTCACTGTTTGAAGGCTATTCAACAAATCAAGACTTGTCGAAAGAAGACATTGATATTTTACCCTATTTTAAAATAACAAGAAGTTTAGTTATGCTTGGTTGGCAATATGGAAGAAAAGATAACCCATCAATATTTAAGTATTTTAAAAAGAACCTTCAGTTTCACTTAAAATATTTTGAAAAAGTTTTAAACAAAGGACCAGATTCACTTTACTAAACGTATCTTCATAATTGATTTTGATTAATTAAACTTTGTACTATTAGCCTATATTAAAATTTTTATTTTTAGTATATGATTTAGCCCATTCTAAAATTGTTTAGAATTTTAACTAACATAAAATATTCCCTATGAAAAACCTATTCACAATCACACTTATAACATTTATCCTTGTTGCCTTTCCTAAAGCGGCAGCTAAAGAAAACAATAAACTAGACTTCGATGGCATGAATTCATCCATCAAACCAGGTGATGATTTTTTTAATCACATGAACAAAACCTGGATGGATCAGGCTGTGATTGCCGATGATCAAGTCGGTGTGGGTTCTTATCGTTTTTTAAATATTCCTCAGAAAAAACTGTTAGAAAATATCCTCGAAGAAGTCTCTGCCGGAACGCATAAAAAAGACAGTCCAGATCAAATGGTGGGTGATTTTTATGCCTCTGGTATGAACACAAAACTAATTAACAAACGAGGCTTTGATCCAATAAAACCCTTGCTGGCTCGAATCGATGCAATCAAAAACATTGAAGAATTGATGCACTTTGTTGCTGACGAATTTAAATCGGGCAACAGTTCAATCATCAGCATGGGCGTGTATCCTGATAATGAAAATAGTCAAGTCAACATGATTCATGTGGGTCAAACTGGATTGGGTTTACCAGATCGTGATTATTATTTTAACAAAGATGATTCGACTAAAGAAATCCAAAAAGCCTATAAAACTTACTTAACCACATTGTTTGAACTCATTGGTGATAAAAAAGCCAAGAAAAGTACAAAAGTAGTTTATGGCATAGAAAAAAAATTGGCCAAAGTGCATAAAACCCGTGTAGAAAGAAGAGACATCAAAGCCAATTATAATAAGTTAAAAGTCGCAGATTTAAATAAACAACAGCCTAATATTGCATGGACTCAATTGCTTAAAAATTTAGGGGCACAGGCTGAGTATATAAATGTTGGTCAACCAGCTTACTATAAAAAATTGGACAAAATACTGGATTCAGTGAAACTAAAAGAGTGGAAAATATATTTAAAAGCTAATGTTTTAGATCAATATTCAGACATACTAAGTGAGCCATTTGAGAAAGCAGCTTTTGAATACAGTAAAGTCATATCTGGACAAACCGTTCAAAAATCGAGAGCGCAGTTGATGGTTCAGCAAGTCGATGGGCGTTTGGGTTTTGCATTGGGCAAACTTTATGTGAAAAGACACTTTAATGAAGACGCTAAAAAACGTGTATTAGATTTGGTCAATAATTTACAAAAAGCCTTTGAAGTCAGGATTGAAAATCTTGATTGGATGAGTGATGCAACAAAAATTAAAGCCAAAGAAAAGCTCTATGCAATTACCAAAAAAATAGGTTATCCTGATGTGTGGAGAGAATATACAAATGTTAATATCGAAAAAGATAAATATTTTGAAAACATCATTTCCCTAAACCAAAGTGCCTTTCAATACGAATTAGAAAAACTCGGCAAGCCACCTAATAAAGACGCCTGGCACACCACGCCATCTACAGTGACGGCATACTATAACCCTTCTCAAAATGAAATTGTATTTCCTGCAGGTATTTTACAATTCCCTTATTTTGATTTACACGCCGATGATGCGATTAATTATGGGGGAATAGGCAAAGTAATTGGCCATGAATTGACCCATGCTTTTGATGACCAAGGCGCACAATTTGATAAAGATGGTAACGTTAAAAGCTGGTGGACAGATGAAGACTATGAAAAATTCAAAGCCAAAACCCAATTGATTATTGACCGTTATAGCGAATTTACTGTGTTAGATGGCGTGCACTTAAATGGCGCATTAACAGTTGGAGAAAACACCGCAGACAACGGCGGAGTTGCCATTGCTTATGATGCGTTTAAATTAACCGAACAAGGTAAAAGTAATGAAAAAATCAACGGATTCACTGCAGACCAACGCTTTTTCATGTCAATAGCCAGAATATGGCGAGTCAAAACCCGAGATGAATTTTTACGCAATTACGTTAAAAACGATCCACATTCACCACCCATTTGGCGAGTCAATGGTCCACTCATGAACATGACACCCTTTTATGAAGCCTTTGATGTCCAACCAGGCGAACAAAACTATAAACCAGAAGAACAAAGAATAAAGATTTGGTAAATTGTGATGAATAAATCTTTGTTATCTGAGTTAAGTTCTAATAAAATTTAAATAAAATTCTAAGATAAAAAGTAATGAATAAAATTATAACCTTGATATTTTTAACTCTAATAGTAATTGATACAAAGGCTCAAAGTGATCAATCGTTGGTTGATTTTGAATTTGAAAAAATCAAACTCTCAGGAGTTTTAAATTTCCCAAAAGATTCTGAACCAAAGGGAATAGTGTTAATTATTCATGGAGACGGAAAAACAAATGCTGTTGCAGGTAATTGGTGGTACGACGTTCGAGTAGCCATAATGAAAGCGGGTTATGCAACTTATATGTGGGATAAAAGAGGCAGCGGAAACAGTGAGGGTACATATAAAGATGGAAGGCCAGTTGAAAATGAAGCTCTTGAAGTAATTGCCGCCATTAAGAGCCTGAAAGAAAACAATGTTAAAGGCTCAAATAAAATTGGATTATGGGGAATTAGTAGAGCTGGTTGGATTAACCCCATTGTTATTGATCAGTATAGCGAAATCGATTTTTGGATTTCAGTAAGCGGAGTTGATCATGATGAAACTTTCAAGTATTTATTAGAACAAAATTTACGCATCAATGGTCACTCCCAAGACTCTATCAATCTTATTGTAGGCGAATGGCACAACTATATTTTATTAGCACGTGGTGGAGCGAGTTATGAATATTATCTAGAGGCAACTAAAAATCTTCAAAAAAATAAATTTTGGAAAAAAATCACCAATGGTGGAATAAGCGAAGAAAGCTATTATGAATATCAAAAAATATTGCAAGAGGCTACTTTTGATAAGAAAAGTGAACTGCCACTTTATGTAGAAAATTTCCATGAGATGCTATCTAAAATAGATTTTCCAGTGCTTGCATTATTTGGAGAATCCGATATGGCCGTGGATTGGAAGAAAACAAAGGCATTATATGAAAAATCAATGGGAGACAATCCAGACTTGACCATTAAAACTTTTTCCAATTGTAATCATAATATGTGGCAAGCTAAATCAGGAGGAATTTTTGAATATGAGGAAAACAACTGGAAATACATAAGATGTGATGGATTCTTAGATTCGCTGACCAATTGGTTAAACGAAAAATAATAACGTAAAATAAGCCTATAAAATCATTATATAATCACAGAGATAATGCATTGGATCCTTGCTATTTTAGAAGAAAATTATTTAAATTATCTACTAAAATAAGTATAAATCCAAAACCCTGATATGGGTCGAAAACAACTGGCAGAGAAAATAAGAAATCATTTCTAAAAATAAATGGCTGGTAATTACGGATCTCAATGTAAATAATGAAACCTTTAAAATACAAAAGGGTCAAAAAAGCTAACAGAAAAAATTATTCAAGAAGATAAAACATTGCTAATCAACCTTAGGAAAGGCTTTTGAAGACATTATTTTTTCTATACCATTAAACCCCACTGTTTTATACCGACAGAACAAATAGGAATCATATGATAATAAAATTGAAACTATGTATTTTTTTGAGCGCTTTGTTTTTAGTGACCACTTGTAATGGGCAAATAACAAGACAACTACCTAAAACAGACAACACAGTAAAAGGCGATACTGTTAAAGAACTTGGAAATAATATTATGGTTATTCATCAAGACAAAAACAACACTTATTGGTTTGGCAGTTGGAAAACGGGAGTCTATAAATACGATGGAAATGAATTGGTTAATTTCACAACAAAACAGGGTTTGCTTAACGACAGAATTGATGAAATAAAAGAAGATAAGTTTGGAAACATTTATTTTGCCAGTGCAAACGCAACCTCTGCAATATCAAAGTTTAATGGAAATACTTTCACGACTTTATCAGCAGTTGCCAGTGACGATTGGAAACTTGAGTCCACAGATTTGTGGTTTAAACATTCTTATGGAAATAGCGGAAAAGTATACCGCTGGGATGGTACGACTCTATTTGAATTGAAGTTGCCTAAGCCACCAAATTTAACCAATCCATTTGATGTCTACAGCATTTATAAAGACAGAAAAGGAAACATGTGGTTTGGTACTAACCCTGTTGGCGTTTGTCGGTACGATGGAAAAACATTTGAATGGATAACAGAAGAGGATGTAACAGAATTCCGCAACGAAGGCGCCAATGGCGTGAGATCAATTGCCGAAGACAAAAATGGTGACTTTTGGTTTAATACAGAAAACCGATACAGTATTTACGACAGGCAAACATTAAAAAGCGATCAATTCTACACAAGACACGAAAGCATAGGCGGTTTAGACGGCAAAAAGAACAGCGATTTGGACGAGTATTTATCAATAGTAAAAGACAATAACAACCACTTGTGGTTTGTCACTTATCTTAATGGCGTTTGGAAATACGATGGATTCAAAATATCCCATTATAAAGTTCAAGACAAATCAAAAGACATTGCCCTGTTCATTATTTACAAAGACAATAAAGGCGACCTCTGGCTTGGCAGCCACGATAACGGCGCCTATAAATTCAACGGTAAAACATTTGAACAGTTTGAAACAAGATAGAAAACAGATTAGCAAAACACAGCCCTTCACGCCATTTTAATTCAAGAAAATAAATTTCATTCTGTGCTAGAATAAGTTTTTATCTCTATTTTTTCTTTCTCCATATAATTATACAAAATCCTCTACAATAAATGAAAGTTATAATTCACCAGTTTGAGATATGCTAAGCACCATAGAACAAAAACTTATTGATACATTTAAAGACAAAGATTCCTTATCAAAAAAAGAATTAATGAACCTCTTAAAATCTATTGAACCAGAAGCCAATTTGGATTTAAAAATAACGCATTTAGAACAAGAAAAATTCATTGACAGATACAGAGTTGGAACAAACGGTATTTTCTACAAACTAAAATATAAACCAGAATATGAGCCAAATATAAGTGATGAGATTTTCAACTTTGCACAAATAATTCAAGAGCAATTTGGAACCGAGCTCTACTGTATTTGGAGCACTGATTGGCTCAATGAATTCACAGAACACAATCAAATAAAAAAGCTCATTATTATCGAAATAGAAAAAGACTTGATTGAAGCACTTTATAATGAATTGAAAGCTAAAATTGAGTATAAACTGTACCTTAATCCTGATGAAAACACTGTAAAATTTAACAGCTCAAAAAACCCAACTCCTGTCGTAATAAAGCCATTTATCCCTAAATCACCCATATTAAAAAGAATGATTAAAAAAGTTAAAATCCACACTCCATTATTTGAAAAAGTAGTTTTAGATTTAAAGTATTATGGTGCATCACTGGGTTTTATCAGTTCGATATTTACAAATAAATACGTTTATGATTTTAATAAACTTGTTCGCTATGCCAAACGTAAACCAGCGAATCAAGAAATGAAAAAATTCATGACTCGCATTTCACCTCCTATGAAATTCAAGTGGAAAATAACGAAAGACAACATAATCTATACACTTGAAATTCAAATAGAAAAAAAGCAAATTTTAAGCATAGAATCAACAGGTCATTGGAAATCCGAAACAGGCGGAACCACTTCTTTTAAAGATTTTTTAGATGGGCAGTGGCATAATTGGTTAATTCCGCTTTATGGTGAGAAGGCAGTACAAGAAATGCGTGAT
>JBGCFT010000312.1:0-5001 GCA_045107085.1 Marinicellaceae bacterium
ACCTGTTAGTGCATCGTACTCTGGTAAAGGCATATAAAATGATGACTCTGCATCAGCAATGGCATTTTCGCCAACTACCACTTTAACGGTATTGGATTCAACCGTATTACCACCATTTACACTGGCTGTTGCTGTATTTAAAATATTGCCTGCCAAGTTATCGACTGCTAAAACATTGTATGTACCATTTAAAACACAGGTATCATTAGTTAAAACATTTAGACATGCATTAGAGCTTGGAGTTAATAAAGCATCTTCTACTTCAATGTTTACAGCGTTTCCTGTATTGGTAGCTGTCACAGTATAATTTAACCTGTCACCCGTACTAATAAAACCGTTAAAATCCCTGTCAAGAAATCCAGTATTGCTTTTAACAACTGATATTTGCGCATCAACTGGAGTCACAACTGTATTGGAATCAATACTGGCTACATTGTCACTTTCTACGGCTGCAGTATTAGAAATTGAACCTAACTGGCGATCAGTATCAGAGACAGAATAAATACCTTCTAAAGTACACGTTGCCCCGACTGCTAAATTTGGACAGGTAAATGAGTTGGGTGTTAATAAAGGATCTGAAACAATAACATTTGTTAGACTAACATTGCCATCATTAGTTGCTTCTACAACATACTCCAAAACATCGTCTTCATTAATAATACCGTTTGGCAATGAGTCAGTTTTTATGGTGGGATCAGACTTGACTACTGACAAAGATGAGTTTCGTGCAATCACAGGTGTGACAACAGTATTCGAATTTACAGCAGTTAATAATTCATCGCTTTGTCCTGAAGCAGTGTTGGATATCGACCCATTTAATTCATCAGTTGGAGTCACAGAATATGTTCCTGTTAACGAACACGTACCATTAGGAGCAGTGGTTCCACTACAGGTATTAGAGCTTGGCGTCAATAAAGAATCACTAACAATTACATTTTCTAAATCTTCTGTACCAATATTTGTTGCGATAATTGTGTATTCAATAGTATCACCTGCACTTACATCACCAATTGGCGCAACATCTGTAATAATTGTTGGATTTGATTTGACCACAGATAATGCAAAATCTGAAGTACCTTCAAACTGTAATAAAGATCTTAAATATTCTGAAGTTCTATCAGCAACTCCATCACACATGCTTAGCGTCCAAATTCCATTTGCACTTTCTCCATCAAAAATATCTAATGCATTAGCAACTTCAGGCTGGGTTAGCAATTCATAATTGACTGCACCTGGAACAGCGTGATTGCCTGCTAGTTGATTACTTGGCGCATCTGAGTCTAATAAAACGTTAAAATTGTCATCAAAACCTGCAACTCCATCAAAGAGCGTAGCCGTAGTTCCAAGAGGCGAACTCAAAGTAAGTTCTATATCTGATTTTCTGGTAACCGTCAGCATAAAACCAACATTTAAATCATCTACAATAAAATTATCAGTTACATTAAAAGTAATATCTGTTGTGGCAGCACAATTGGCATCTGGGAGGGTTGTAGTAGTTTCATCTTCATATTCAAATGCCTTTAAACGTAATTCAATGGCATCTAGTGTGCCTAAATCAGCGCCTTCGTCATCACAGACGAAAAATGTCCAAGTTCCATTTGAGTTTTCACCATCAAATGCATCCAATGCATTGGCTACTTCTGGTTGATTGTTATTTACAAAATCTGGAGCTGTTGCATGCGCAACATTCTGAACAGCCACATTGGAATCGCTATTGAACAATACATTTAAGTTATCGTTTCCGCCACCTATATCTGTAGCTAAAGTTACAGAAGTATTTGACGGAGATAATAGCGTCATATCCAAATCACCACGAAAAGTGTGTAATATATTAACACCAAGATCAACATCTCTTACTACAAACGTATCTGCCACGTTAAAAGTTGCCGTGACACCATTTCCAGGACATCCATTATCAGGTAAATCTCCTGACACTGGAACAATACTGGTAGGAGCGAAAGTAAATGTTTCAGCATTTGCCAAGTTAACACTCATAATCGTACTGACTAAAGCAATGGCTATTTTAGATAGAGTTCTTTTTTGCATTTTTGATTCTCAAATGATTGAGTGATATATATAGGGAAGCAAATTTAATTATACTAAACTTTGTTTAGTATAATTAAATTTCAAATAACAACCAGTGCCATCCACATTCCCACAAACGTCACGAGAATTTAACAAAAAAAACGAAACAAATCAACCATTTGTGCTGGCGTCATCAACTAATTCATTACATTGCAGAATTAATAGTAAGTAATGTTGAGGTGTTTTAAATAAGATCATCATTTATATGTATTTTATTTTACATATATTTTTTTAAATTGAATGATAAATGATATTATGTTTATAATTTAACAATTAAAAGATCGATAGATTAAAATGTAAAATTATGTGAATTACCTCACAAAAACAACATTTCTTTTATCGTGAATAATTTTTAATAAATATTGTCACTCAAATTTATCCAAGCTTTGGTGACAATACTCTTCTTAAAAATGCTGAAAAAATAAATAATTTATAAAATTATGGCAGGATCCCCTAGTAGAGAAATACCCCATAAAATATCTTTATGCAACGCATTTGATTCATCATGGAATTCTCTTTTTGCACGAATCATTACATCACCTAATGATAGACTATTGTTCATCATGTAAATATTGAATAAATTTGCAAAACGAGATTCTAAGCCAGCATTTGTTAAAGTTGATGCACCTATCACAAATGCTGCACCTTGAGAACCTGATAGCATAAATTCATGACCTAAAGAATCCTCTTCTGGGTGAACAAAATAAGTATTCCAACATCCCCATTGAATGACTCCTAACGGATTATCAAAATTAGTTAATGTTTGTACATCACTATTTTTAAACAAACCTTCAAATGCCCATCGATTACTTGATGAATGACCTGTATAAATTGCTAATTTAACACCTGAATTCATTTCTGACAATAATATAGATCTGGCATCCTCGATAGATAAATTATCTAGATATGCTTTTGTAATATCCCAATTTGAATTGGTTAAATGATCTGCTAAAATGTTACTACTGGTAGAGAAATTATACGAATCATAGCTTTCAGAATTATCTGCAGCTAAAACAGCTGATAGATTAGAAGATTGATTTATATTATAGCTTTGTAGCTTATCAAGCGCCGTTATTAATTCATCCATCGTTCTTACTGGCAAACGGCCAACAGCTACGTCAGGAACATTATCATCGTCTGTATCTCCATATAGAGCATCTACAGCTGAAAACTTTATCAAATCATCGGTTGCTCTATAAATGGTAGGAACGAAACTAATAGCATTAAGGCCTAAGTAATTTTTATAATCATATGTATCGCCACCAACCAATAATACACTTTTTAGATTACTAATAAATGCTGTTTCCTGAATAAACTGTTTAATCGCTTCACCAGAGGCAATTTTGTGGGAATATTTGCTATAAATTTTCTCTACATCTATTATTCGATAATTTTGCCTTGTGGCTTCAGCATAATTCCTTAATTCAGCACTGATAAAGTTTTTATGAGAAATGATTAAATGTTCTGTAGGAATAAGTTCAACTGATTCAACATCAGATATAGATAATTTTGGAACCATGACTGAATTTTCAGTCATGATAAAATATTGAGTTTCTCCAGAAAGACCAGAATATTCAACAACATATTTATTGTTATTTTGTAAAACCTTAAATTTCGTTAATTTTGTAATAGCAGAATTTTGTTTGGCAAAAATTTGGATAGACTTCTCTGTTAAATTTTTAACACTAAAGTTTCCTTGCGGCATTTTGAAAGTTAGATAATCTTGTTTAGCAATATACTGTGAAGGATATGTCAAAGAAATTGATTCTAAGTTTATTAATCCTATGCCATTAAGATTTGATGCTGGGACTTCTATTTTAATTTCATTTGAAGTACTTAATCGATTTGTTGAGAACGGTATGGTTTTTTTGCGTTGAGTAATTCCATCGAACTCATCTTCACCTAGCTTTAAACCATTAACAGAGAAGTTTATTTCATGATCACTATCATCATTAGGAAAGTCTAAACCACCCCAGTAATCAAATGTGACTTTTGATTCAATATTTGAATAGACAATATCTTCGGCCACTAAATCAAAATATACATTCAATGGAGACTGGTATGCCAACATCCTAGTATCAAACCAAGGCTCGGATGCAATAGGCGAACCAAAACTATAATTTAAGTTCCTGTTTATAGTGATGGTTTTGGCATAACTTTCTTCAAAGTCTCTTCCTCTTGGCCTGGCAACTTTCTGTGGAATTTTTGGGCTAGCTGTTGAAGTAAATAGGTTTAAATCATAAACATTATTCTCAGAATAGAGTGTATCTATTGTGTCAGCATAAAATTGAATCGCACTATACTTTGAAAATTTACCCTTTTTATTTAGATTTATCAAATCAATTGGAATAAGATCACCTTGATAACTCATACTGATATTTTCATCAGACAACCCCCTTAGATTTAACCCTAAACCGTCTAAGTCTTGATAAGAAATTTTATGAATACCTGCTTTTGTGGTTTTAACATTCACAACAATTTGACTATTTGAATAGTTTTTATTATGAATATCAACATTGTTCATTAAATTTTCTTTGTAATGCGTTAATTTTGCAAGTGCAATTTCTTTTTGCCTTGTATCATACTTTTGATTTATATCAGCCCAATCTGTTTTCTTGATTTGTGATTCATTTTCAGTTAATCCATATTGTTTATTGAGCGAATAAGGCTCGCTAGATTGCTTGCGGCCGAATCTATCAACATCTTCAATTATGAACTTTGCAATAAAACCGTTTAATTGAGAATTAACATAAAAACTATAGTTTTCAGTTTTCATACTATCTATGGCTTTTGATGGAATCAACTTTTTATTCATCTGATATTTAGTACTACCAACTACTGCATAGATATTAAATCCAAGATTTCCTGTTTCAGTTGATGTACTCCAATTGATATCATAACCACCTGCCACGCTAT
>JBGCFT010000313.1:0-4361 GCA_045107085.1 Marinicellaceae bacterium
AGATAAGAGTTTAACAGATTTTAGTCTAAGTTATTCAGGATAATCTAATTCACAATTAGATTTTTTAAATTCTAAGCCGGCGGCTGGACCTACCCAACCATCTGCTCTTTTTATGTTTTTTCTTCCAAAGTTTACAATACAATTTTCATCAAAATGAATAGTTTTAGAACCAAAATCTATTGTTTTTAATGAGGCAATGATTTTGGGGTGCTGCTTAATAAAATTCACTATCACATTCAAATCTTTATCGTTTTGGTATTTGGGTGGTAATGCAGCTAAACTTAAAGAAGAATTGAGGAGAAAAACTATGGTAATTATCCGTTTCATAAAATTAAAAGTCTGAAAATAAGATTTAGTTTAACATCTTATTTACCCTGCCAGAGTAAATCTGATCTGATATAGTCATTTTTAAATTGTTTATTTATTTACACAAGAAGCTAGCCATGTTTCGGAATTAACCCTAATAATTAAAGTATATTCATCATAAATGTAAAACAGGAATCTCCAAAATTAAACAATGCCCTTCCTTTTGTATTAAAAATCTCGTAACCCCATGAACTGATTCTGATGAAATAAATTCAACATGATTTGCACCCATGTGGTGTTCCCCACACAATTCCATCGTGATTGATCTGCCATTTGGCAACTCAGTAAGACTTCTATAAAAAAGGTAATACCATTTTTTGTATTCTATGGTTTTATTTTTAAATACTGGAATAGAGTATTAAATCATACTAACGACTTTAAAACGTTTATATTAACCACTAAAACTCATTGATTTCATTTTAGATTGGCAAATCTAATTGTACTTGAGTTTTATGACTATCAAACTGAATGCCCAATCCCATTAAACGCACTGGTTTTTTTCTTCTATTCCATGCTGTAGAAATCAGTTGTTTATAATGTTCGATATCTAATTTTAATGCCCTTAATTGCGCTGTGGTTGTATCAAAGTTTTCAAAACGCAATTTAACATACAAAGCTTTGATGGGTAATTCTTTCTTTTTTTGGCTCTTATCAAAACGCATAACTAAACTGTCAAAAAGTCTGTCCACTTCTTTTAAGCAGGCGAGTAAATCTGACTTATTATTAACAAAGGTATCTTCCACACTCAATGATTTTCTGATGCTATTAACGTTGACAGAGCGATTATCTATGCCTCTGCACAGGCTAAAGAGCTGGTTGCCAAATTTACCGAACCTTTCATGCAGTTGAACTTGGCTTAATTTTTGTAAATCAGAACAAGTTTTGATGCCCATTTTTTGCATTTTCAAATTGGTAACTTTTCCCACTCCGAAGATTTTTTTAACCGGTAAATCAATAACAAAGTCTGCAATTTGCTCAGGTGTAATAACAAATTGACCATTGGGTTTGTTCCAGTCACTGGCAATTTTAGCCAAGAATTTATTGGGTGCAATGCCTGCTGATGCTGCCAATTGATGTTCATCAAATATTTGCTTACGAATCTTTTGAGCTATCAATGTTGCACTTCCCTTACACTGTTTACAATCACTAACATCTAAAAACGCTTCATCCAATGAAAGCGGCTGAACTAAAGGTGTGTATTGCTTAAATATAGCTTGAATTTTTTGAGAGACTTGCCGATATAATGGCATATTAACACCTAGCATTATTAACTGTGGGCATTTCTTTACAGCTTGACTCATGGGCATCGCTGAATGAACCCCAAATGCTCTGGCTTCGTAATTACATGCCGCTACCACACCTCGCGTTTCTGGTTTTCCACCCACAGCAACAGGTAAGCCTATTAATTCTGGGTTTTCTCGGGTTTCAACTGCAGCATAGAAACAGTCCATATCAATATGAATGATCTTTTTAACTGGTATATTTTTCATCACACCAAAATTGGAAAAATAATAACAAAGAAAATCATTATCCATATTGCCCAAATAAATGAACCAGCAATAGCAATGAAGATAGGCGTTTTATTGGGAATAAAAAGAGGAATATGCACGGCATTTAAAAAAGGTCTGATGACAACAGGTAACTGTTTACTTTGAGAGACAAACAAATCTTGTGGTGTTCTAAAACTGCGTTCTACAAAGTTGGCATGCAACCATTGCGCAATCAATCCGAAGTACCCAAAGATAACTGGAATAAACCACAGCAAGGTTCCTCTAATTAACATAAAGTTCGAATAAACTTCAATATCAAAAACAAAAAAGTAAATTGCAATGCAAAGCCCAGTCACCACAGAGGTAAGATAAAGCGAGGTAAAATGTTTTTTCTTTTTGTAAAAAGCTAAACTTCTATCAGGTTTCAGTTCAATTTTCATCGCTTTATTTTAATAGGATATGATGATGACCCAAACCTAAACCTTCTAATTTATACTCACCAATACTTAATCGAATGAGCCTTAGCACTGGCAAATCAACACTTGCCATCATTCTTCTAACCTGTCTGTTTCTTCCTTCGTTGATGGTGATTTCAAGCCAACTGGTTGGTGAGTTTTTTCTGTGTCTAATGGGTGGTTCTCGTTTCCAGACATAAGATGGTTTTTTAAACAACATTTTAACACTGACTGCGTTTGCAGGACCGTCTTTTAGAGTTACGCCTTGTCTTAATTGATCTAAGGCTGGTTTTTTTGCCACGCCTTCTACTTGGACTAAGTAGACTTTATCAACTTTGTGTTTGGGGTTTGCCAATCTGTGTTTAAGCTTGCCATCATCTGTCAGCAACATTAATCCTTCTGAATCATAATCTAAACGACCAATCGAATACACACTTTTAATTTTGATAAAGTCAGCCAAAGTTGGGCGGCCTTGGTCATCGGTAAATTGACTTAAAACTCGGTATGGTTTGTTAAAAGCCACTAGCATTTAAGTGCTTCTAAAAATCGTCTGGGTGCATTATCGAAACTACCATTGCTCATAAATACGACATGGCATTTACTTTCACAGATGGCTTTGAGTGCTTCTATCAAAGAAGCGACAGATGAAATAGTTTTGATATTATGACTGTCTAATTTTTCTGTGATGCCCTTTTCCCAATTCAGCTCAGGGTAATCCATCACTATAGCAACGTCTGCTTGTAAAAGTGAACTTGGTAAATCTTTGGCATGAGCTCCTGCTCGCATGGAATTACTCCGTGGCTCAAAAATTGCAATCAACTGTTGGTCTCCAATTTGTTTTTTTATGCCATCAATGGTAGTGGCAATAGCCGTTGGGTGGTGTGCAAAATCATCAAATATTTTAACCCCATTGACTTCACCAATAAACTCCATGCGGCGTTTTATACCTTTAAAATTCTCTAATGATAAGGCTGAGTTGTTTAATCCAACACCTTGTTGGTAAGCAGCTGCGATGGCTGCCACAGCATTCAACATATTGTGTTTGCCAGTTAAACTCCATTGAATAGAAGCATTGTGTTCCCCATAAATGACTGAAAACTCTGAATAGTCTGCCTTGGTAGGTTTTGCATAGATGTCTGCACTTTCATCGGTACCAAAACTCATCAAAGGCGTCCAACATCCCATTGATAGAACTTCTTTTAAATTTTCATCATTATTATTAAAAATAATTGAACCATTATTTGGTATTGTCCGAATAAAATGATGAAACTGAGTTTTAATGGCATCAAGATTAGGAAATATATCGGCATGGTCATATTCTAAATTATTCAGAATAGCCACATTCGCATGGTAGTGAACAAATTTGGAACGCTTATCAAAAAAAGCAGAATCATATTCATCCGCTTCAATGACAAATGATTCTGAATCGGTATTTCTAGCAGAGATACCAAAATCTTCCGCGACGCCACCAATTAAAAATCCAGGATCATTATTATTATCCTCCAAGATCCAAGCTAACATAGAAGATGTTGTTGTTTTACCATGTGTTCCTGCCACAGCAAAAACTTTTTTATGTCGCAACAAATGATCACCTAACCATTGTGGTCCTGATGAAAAATACCGTTCACTACTTAACAATGTTTCTATGACAGGCATGCCTCTGGTCATGACATTACCCACCACAACTTCATCATAATATTGGTTCAAAACCGAATCATCATAGCCTTGATGCATGCCAATTCCAATGCTTTCCAATTGCGTGCTCATTGGCGGATACACATTTTTGTCAGAACCACTGACTGCATAACCCAAAGACCGAGCCAATTCAGCTAGGCCTCCCATAAACGTGCCGCAAATTCCAAGTATGTGTATTTTTTGTTTTTTGTGAGCATTCATGGGACGTATTTTATCATGATATAATACGTCCCATGAATATAGATTACGACATTTTTATAGACGCTCAAGGTTTAAAATGCCCACAACCCTTATTGCTCACCAAACAAGCCATCAAAAAATTAAAAAAAAATCAAGTATTACAACTCGTCGCAAC
>JBGCFT010000314.1:0-19099 GCA_045107085.1 Marinicellaceae bacterium
CCGATTCCAATAAAATCATAAACCAAATCTATTCCAGAAAATCCCCGATTAAAAACGCTGAATTGTAACAGTTCAATGAACACAGCAAATCCTACTAACCCAGCCAATAAAATTGCCTTGCTAATTTGTGGCCATGAAAACAACACCATAAAACCCAAAAAAAAGAAAACAATCAAATGCGAAAACTTATCATGATTCACCACCCAAGCAGGCGTCCATTGGCCTGGTGCAAAGGCGAAGACAAGAATTGTCAGAAAGATAATAGATAAAAAAAATCTTGAGATAGAAGATTGCATGAAAACTATTGTAGCATTAACAATTATTGATTATAAATATTTTAATTCGAGGAGTAACGTTTTGATGTTAATCTTAATCTTTATTTTTATCTTTGACTTAATTCTAGATTTTGTACTGTACAATACTCATTGAAAAATCAAACATCCCAGTGTTCTCGCCACATTTGAAACATTAAAATAAACCATAATGAATTCACCTTAACATGATCGCCATGATAGAAATTGCTTTTGATGGCCAATACTTCATCTGTATTAAAAATACTTTCATCTAAACTGGAATGATTGATATGTTTATCAACCAAAGGCTTTAAATCCGTCAACATCCAATGGATCAAAGGAATCTGAAATCCAGTTTTTGGTTTATCAATGATAGATTGAGGAATATGTTTGTAAAGTATTTGTCTTAATAAATATTTGCCTTGCTTGTTTTTGTATTTAATATCAAGAGGAATTCTAGCCATGAATTCTATAATTCGGTGATCAAGTAGCGGTTCTCTGCCTTCTAAACTATTACTCATACACGCACGATCTACTTTAACCAAAACATCATCAACCATAAAAGCTTTATAATCGACTAGCATCATATTGTCCATAAATGAAAGTTCTTTGTGAAATTCAAACTTATTAAACAGATTAGGTTGAATTTTTAACATTTTAGAAACTTCATCTGCCGCCACATAAGAAGAAGCATTGCAAAACATTTCGGCCAATGATTGTGCGTTCATGGCCCGTTTAAATTTCACAAATTTGTCTTGTATATTAGTTGATTGGTATTTTTTTGGCAACCAACTATTTAAGCGTGCTGCATGTTTTTGATTTAAGATTTTTAATAAGCCATTGATGCTGCCTTTTTTTATGGAATTATTAAAAGTGGATTCAAATTTTTTCAACATAAAGTATTTGCTATAACCGCAAAACATTTCATCTCCACCATCTGCTGATAATGCCACAGTGACATCTTTCTTAGCCAATTCTGCCACGATCATGGTGGGTATAGAGGAGCTATCAGCAAAAGGTTCGTCATAATGATGAGGCAGTGATTCTATTTTATCAAGCATGTCTTGATTGCTAACATAATACTCTGTGTGATCAGTTTTGAAATGTTTGGCTACAGTTTTGGCATGTTCCGCCTCATTGTATTTCTTATCCTCAAAGCCAATGGTAAATGTATGTAATTGACGACTTTTATCTTGTGCCAATAAAGCTGTTACCAATGATGAATCGTATCCACCACTTAAAAACACACCCACAGGCACGTCTGATACCATGCGTAAATTCACTGCATCAGTTAACAAGTCTTCCAAATCGGCGATGATTTTCGATTCTTTATCTTCAGTTTTATCCTTTAAATAATGCTCAGTGGCATTCCAATAGCGTGTAATCTCAAAACTTTTAGAAACCAAATCGTAAGTCAGATAATGTCCAGGCTCTAACTTATAGGTATTTTCAAAAATTGTATGCGGAGCAGGAATGTAGCCGAATTGAAAATAATAAGGTAGAACAGTTTTATTGAGTTTTTTATTAAAATTAGGCAGTTTGTGAAACGATTTTAATTCAGAAGCAAAGGCAAAGGTGCCATTATCATCATAATAGTATAGCGGTTTAACTCCCGCTCTATCACGAACTATAGTGATCTTTTGCTGCTTTTTATCTAAAATTGCAAAAGCAAACATCCCAATAAACTTATCAACACATTTAATGCCCCAATACTTGTAAGCATAAAGAATCACCTCAGTATCAGAACCCGATATAAATGTCTGACCTAAATTTTCTAACTCTATTTTAATCGCATTAAAGTTGTATACTTCACCATTAAAAACCAAAACAAACTGTCCACAATCCGAAACAAATGGCTGATGTCCTTTTTTTGAAGTATCCTGAATTGCTAAACGATTTTGACCCAGATGAACAAATCGTTCTTCAAAAGATTCAATCATAACTCCATGATCATCCGGCCCTCGGTAATCCAAAACATCAAGCATAGCCGTGAAAGCTAAATCTTGATTCTGTTTAGAAATAAGTCCAACTAAACCGCACATAACATATCGTCATTCTTGCGAAGGCAGGAATCTAGTCGTAGGGTGGGCCCCGCCCACCAATCCCAAACAAATCCATCATTCTCGCGTAGGCGGTAATCTAGTTTTATCTTTAGATTTTTATTTTTAATTAATAATTGCACATTACACATTGTTAATCGTCTATAACCCTTCAAATAATATATTATTGTAAGGCACCCAAAATCTGGAATGGGTGGCATAATTCAACCAAACGTATAGTACTAATAAATAGAAAAGTAAAATCAACCGTGTTGTTGTTTGAATAGGAATTCTATCTTTTAATAAGTATGGCATACGAGCAAAGACAACTATTTGAATCGGGGTAAAATACAAGGAAACCCGATCAATCGCGGTTGGAGCTAATCCAACGACAAAGATACTGGCAACAGAGCCTAGAGCTATGATAAGCCAAAAGGTATAATCTGGATAAAGTTTTTTCCATTTTTTTCGATAAATTAAAAACAAAAAGGCAGGCATAAAATTCATAGCAACGCGTATAAATGCCCCTTGGGACTGCATATTGGATTCAATATAGTTTTTCCATAATGATTCTTGGTATTCTGCCAAAAAAGCACTCCAAATACCAAAACCAATAGCAATGACGGCAAATGATCGGATGATCCTACCATTACCCTGTAAAAACAAGCCCAATCCAATCATCAACACCGCTGATTTATGAAAGGTTGCGGCTAATGCTACGAGAATTAAAAATTGTGTAAAATGCTTATTTTTAAGTGCCGCAATCGCCCAAAAAACAAAACCAATCGCTACTGCTTGTCGTGTATATCCCATGGCAACGACAACTATAAGATAGGGAATAGCCACACTAAAAGCCAACCAAGGGTTCGGTTGTTGTCTAACTAGAATTATTAATCCAACTGTAAAAATTATTCCGCATATTAAATTGACTGCATAGATTTCATAACCCCAATCCAGCATCAACCAATTAATTAAATAATAGCCAGGATCGCTTCTTTGTAGCACTTCATTAAGCGTGTAATATCCTATATATTTAAAATGCTGATCGTAATTATACCAATCTCCACCTACTTGATCTCTTAATCCAATTAATACAGAAAAAATCACCCCAATGAAAATCCATGAAGAGATATTTTTATTACCATCTTTATAAGATAGTGATAGTATAAATAACAAAAAATACGCAGTAAAATAACTAAGCATTTTTATTCACAATTTGCTTAATTAGTTTGAGGTATTTTTCACAGTTATTTTGATGATTGTAATCCTTTTGTATTTTTTTCCAATTATTTTCGCCCATGGTATTTCTTAGTTCTTTATCTTTTAATAATTGTTTAAAGGCTGCATACCATTCTGCTTCCAAATCTGCTAAAAATCCATTTTTTCCATGTTCAACAATCGTTTTATTAATACCAACTGGAGAAGCGATAACTGGTTTTTTGCAAGACATGTATTGGATTAATTTAAAGCCACATTTACCTTTAGACCAGGCATTATTTTTTAGAGGCATAATGCCCACATCAAATTTTAATAAGTCCTTAATTTCAGTTTCTTCATTCCAAGGGATAATAGTAATGTTACATTTTTTTTGAATTTTTTTAGAGATTAGCGAATTATCAAAACCGATAAAATGGCATTTAGCATCGTAGTGACTGACAAACCGTTCAATAACAGGTAATAATTCTAACAAATAAAGACTGGTGCTTTTAGAACCAATCCATCCAATAACAAAAGTATTATTATTTTTTGTTTTGTAATTAGATATGGCTTCTATATAATTATCCAATAATACGACTGTTGGTAATTGAAGAATATTGCTATTGTGTTTTTGCGCATAACTTCTCAGGTAATCATTGCCCACAATCACTGCATCTGCATTTTTCATCACTTGAGCTATTTTGTTTTTCAACATAAATCGAATGATGGGATTAGAGTTTTGGTCATATTTATGAAAAATTGCATCGTCATAATCGACAATGTATGGCAGTTTTTTTATTACCAATAGTTTCTCAAAAATACTCGGAAGAAACGGGAATAATTCATATTCAATTATCACTAATTGATATCTACAAGGAAATATCAATATCTTTAAAATCAAAAATAATCTATTTAAATAGGCGAATAGAATTAAATAAATTTTGTTGAATAAATTATTTTTGGACAGATATTTTTCTGAAAAAAAGGGCTTTATGCTAACTTCAATAGAATTTGCATTAAAATATTGAGTATAGTTATAATAACGGTATCGACTACTAGGACCATTTGAATGGTATTTTGTAAAAATAATAACTTTCAAACTGCTCACTAAACCTCTAATGTAATTGGTGAAACTATATAATCACACCAGTTTAAATTTTCATGTATACCAATAGACATGATGTTCTCAAGTTTTTTAAATTGATTGGTTGAACCTTTATGAATTGGATAAATTTGATAATTTAAATTTTTCAATATTTTCTCGATTTTTATTTGACTGTTTATCCTTGAAATATTATTTTTATTATAGACAGGTAAAATTTCTACTAATAAAAACGGTCTATCTTCAGATATTTTATTTACAAAACTTTCTATTACACCTAACTCAGCACCTTCTACATCGATTTTTATAGCTGAAATAACTTTGTCTTTAAAGAGCTTATCGATACGTTCTATTTCTAAAAGTGTCACAATATCTCTTTTATATACGGTGCTTTTTTTTCTGTAATCAGTTATGATAGAAGCGCTAGAGTCGGTAATATCATCAGAATAATAATCGAGAAACTCAATGCCCGAATAGTTTGCAACTCCTGAAGGTATAATATTAGTATTTTCCCAATTATTAGCACTTATTAATTTTTTAAGATAAAAGACACAAAAAGGATTAGGATCAAATCCAATGTATTCCATTTTTGGATATGTTGTCTTGATTTTAATTAATGTTTGACCAATGTTAACTCCAACATCAACAATTAATTTATCGCTAGATAAATTTAATAACTCTAGAATTTTTAGCATCCAACTTTCAGAGATATTTAGATTATTATATCCAGTGGAACCGATCACAGGAATTACAATTGATTGATTCTCTACATTTATTTTTGTGTTTACATTAATATATTTTAATAGGTTTAATTTATTTAATATTTTCAGTATAAATTTCATTTGTTTATATATATATTGTTGTTGTTTCAATTGTGAATATTCAAGGGTAGTATAAATTATTGAGAAGCTAATTTTATAATACTATTAAATGCCTTTTTATACTTTTTTTGTTTAAGCCAGGATAAAAACATTATCTTAGTAACCTTCATTCTAAAGAGTATTTTTGTTGGTCTGGATAATTGCTTAATACAGCTTACAAACTTTAGTAATCGAATGTAACCTAACTCTAAACCATTTAAGTTTATCATGGCAGAGTCATTGCCACTTCTATACCAGTAAATTTCCTCATTTATGTATGCATATTGTGCATCGTTTTGACTTGAAAGTTGAATATAGAAAAGTAAATCCTCTGCATGGGTCATTTGTACATTAAATTTAACCTCATTTAATAATGTTTTTCTAAACATATAGCAAACATTAAAAAAAACGCGACTATCAAGAGCCATTAGTCTAGGTAATAATGCTCCCGTGTAATAGGGCTTATAAGTTTTAATAATTTTTCGCATTTGTACATCTTTAACCTGAATCACACCGTCAACAATATCTACCCCTGAATTAGACTCAAGAAACTGAGCACGACTTTCAATGCTATTTGATGGCAATACATCATCAGCATCTAAAAATGTTATAAATTCACCCTCTGCATAATCAAGGCCTAAATTCCGAGCAGAACTGACACCGCGATTTTCTTGTTCTAATATTTTGATGCGTTTATCATTAAAAATTTTAATTTTAGATAGTGTGTTATCGGCGCTGCCATCGTTAACAATAATCAATTCCCAATTTAAATACGACTGATTAATAATCGAATCAACAGATTCTTGAATATAATTTTCAGCATTATAAGCCGGCATAATAATGCTAACTAATGGTTGACTAATCTTCATCACAAGTTAACTAATTGTTTCTGTTATCATTAAATTTTTAATTTGATCTACTGTTAACCACTCATGGTTCTTGCCTGAATCGTATTCAAATCCAATTTCAACACTTTTGGCATCGGTTTTATCACAATATTCGTCACAACTCCATTGCCCTTCTGAAGGGCAAACAATGTAAAAATTATCGCGTTTAACCGTGAATAACGACTCAAAACTAGTAGTCATAATTTCATCTAGTTTCTCGCCTTGACGCATACCAATTATACGTTGTTCAATATCTGGTGCTATGGCTTTTGCCACATCGGTAATTCGATAAGATGGCGCAATAGGTACAATGATTTCACCACCCCAGCCTTTTTCTAGAGCGAACATAACTAAGTCAATGCTTTCTTGGATGGTTATGCTGAATCGAGTCATGTTTGGGTCTGTGATAGGTAAGTATCCGTCTTTTATTTTCTTTAAAAAAAATGGCACAACAGATCCTTTGCTACCAAATATATTACCGTATCTAACAACTGAAAACCGAATATCTTGCTGTTCTTTTTCAGTGTCTGCATAAATAAATAATTTTTCTAATAATAATTTAGATGCTCCATAAACATTAATCGGCGCTGTTGATTTATCGGTAGATAATGCCACTACTTGTTTAATATTATTAGCATATGCTGCATCAATGATATTTTGAGACCCAAGAATATTAGTTTTTACACATTCCATAGGATTTTGTTCAGCAGCAGGGACATGTTTCATCGCCGCAGAATGGACTAAAATATCAATTCCTTGAGTCACTTTCATTAAACGATCTGCATCCCTAACATCACCTAATAAATATTTAATTGGGTATTTATTTGAAGGAAATTCTGAAGACATTTCAAATTGTTTTTGTTCATCCCTCGAATAAATAACAACTTGTTTTATATCTGAGTATTCTTCGAAAATGTACTTTACAAAAGCTCTACCAAAAGAACCTGTTCCTCCTGTGATAAGTATTTTTTTGTTATTTAACATTTTTTATCTCTTTTTTAATACAAGAAAATTTATTGCATCTTTGAAAATTTTATTAAGGTTATTAAACCCTCTATAGTCTATTCCTACACTTCTACAATGCTCACGTAATTGGCTCGGGTCTCTTTCTAAATATTCTCTAATCTCAGGCCAAGCCTTCTTGATGTGTTCTTTTTTAAAATCATCTACCACCACTCCGACATCTTTTTCTGTGGCATAGATATAATCTTCAGAAATGCCTTTGGTAATAAGAAATGGCATACCTGCGCATAAATACTCACCCACTTTGATATTAGATATGAATTTTTTTGATGGTCCTGGAGGAACTGAGATGATTGCAAAATCTGAAGCTGAAGCAAATTTATGTATATCGACATAATCACAATGTGCAATGGTATAGTCTTTATCATCAACTGATGCTGAATCAAATAAGGCTTTTACCTCTTCATCTTTATGTGGTGTGACTATTAATAAATGTAGCCTAGGTTCTTCTTCTTTGAGCCATTTGTACATCCAAGCAAACTCTTCTTTATAATAGAGGTCACCAAACTTCCCTGGATAATACAACACCCATTTATCTAGTCCAATACTGTATTTATTTCTAATTTCATTTCTGTCGTCTTGGTTGAAAATAAACTTCTTGTCATTCGCAACAGTTGGGATCCGAAAAAACTCAGCTTTTGATTTCCAAGTATCTTTGACTCTCTGTTGCATAAAAACCGTGCCTGAAGCGATAACTTTGGCAGATTTTGCTGCTTTCTTCTCTAAATAATGTGAAATTTTATATTGCTTACTATCTGCAGCCCACATTTTGTTGTCTATGGCATATTCACTGTGTGGTTCAAATTGGTAAAGAAATAATTTTAATCGCAATGGCAGGGAATAGGTATAAGCATAAGTCCCAGCGACAGAGCCCAACGTCACTATGTGTTTGTATCCTTTGAACCGTAATTTTGTCACTCTTCTAAAACCATTAAATAAATCTATAAATTTCTGTTTGAGACCGCTACCTTGATGCCAAGTAAGAGTAGACCATTCTAATCCTTGAGATTTCCATTTTTTTACTAATTCTTTTTGTTCTTCATTTAATGGAAATTCTGGGTTCTCATAGGTTATTAGGTGAAATTGATTGGGGTTATTTTCATCTTCAAAATAATCTTTGATATACAACCAAAAATTAGATTGAATGAGCGGATCAAACAATCGATTATAAAGGAACAGTATGACTCTTGGCTTTGTTTGCATATATTTAAATTAATTAATTAAGTTATTGGTTTTTAAATGGAACACGATTTTAGATAATTGTTTTTCATAAGTGTGTTCATTGGCAAATGTCTTTCTTATTTTTTGCTTCTCTGTGCTATTGTAATTAACTAAATCATTAATCACAGTATCAAATTTTGATAAATATTCGCTATTTTTATCTACCATTTCTAAAAGTTCGCTTTTATCTTTGTATTCATCCGTATAAGTAGCCACTGTAACTTTCCCACTGGCTAAATACTCCATGACTTTATGAGGGCTTGATTGATCTTTATAATGAGCAGTTTGATAGGTTAATAGGAGCACATCTACAGAATTTAGTATCGAGGGAATATCACTACTATCAACCCTTCCCCACCACTTTACATTATCAAGTCCTGTGCAGGCCAAATATAATGGTTCGTCTTTGTTACAAGTTCCCACAAAGTGAAATATGACATGTGGAAAAGATTTAACAACATTTAAAAGTAATTCGACGTCTAGATAACCCATTCTCAGATTACCAATATAAGCCGCATTAATTATATCTTTAGTAATCATATCCTTATACATATTTGCTAGCTTGGACACATCAAAATTGGCAACCGCATGATGTATTTTATAAATATATCGACAATGTGCTTTTAATACATTTTTAATAATATCAGATGTACAAAAAACTATATCTGCAGTTTTAGAAGCAGTAATTTCATGAAAATTCTGATTAAGGTCAACTTGGTGATATATTTTCAATCGATTGTTTGCAAATCCCATATTGTAAAATCTTGAATTCTCAAATAACCAAATTGTTGTAAATTTTGAACCTATTTTTTGTTCTAAACTCTTCAACCATTTATTTTCAATCATCCTTCTGATAAAACTTGGATAAAAACGCAATCCCTTTGTTAATTTCGGTGATTTTATTTCCCAAAGGTTAGTGTATTTAGTTTTTTTTACTAAAAGGTCTGATAAAGAGTTATCCGGTGGACTAAGAAAATACACATGAGAGCCTGTTTTTGATAAAGTCACAGCATAATGATGTTTGCTAACAAAATGTCCGTCCCAAGGTTCGGGTGAAATTATTAAAACTTGATTAAAGTAAGGTATTAAATTGCTCATGAGATAAATGATAAATATTGTTTTTGAATTTTTTGATGTGACAAATTTTCTTGTGCATTCATTGCAATCTGATGGCGATTGAATGATTTAGAATTTCTCATAAAGTCCTCTATAGCTTTAATCCAACCAAATTTGTCATTTGATTCTAAATTTATCATTTCTTTATTTCCCGCATATTCTAAAATAGCAGGAATTGCAGGACCAATTAATGGGCACCCACAACATAATGCTTGTGCACATACAGCTGAAAATGTCTCATAACTTGAGGAAAACAAATAGGCATGTGATTTTATTAGTTGATCGGCTATTTGTTGTTTATTCATTTTTCCAACAAAATCCACATGGTTTTCAATAGATAATTCTTTAACATATGATTTCATACTATCTAAATAATCACCATAACCACCAATAATAAGGCTATATTCGATTCCATTTTTAGATAATTCAGCAAAAGCAGATAGCATAGGCATTGGATTTTTAATATCTCGCCAAAAATTGACAATAAAGAAAATGGGCTTTTGGTCTTTTTTTTCTAAAGGTTTATATTTATAAACAGATAGATCTATGACATTGGGAATAATTATTGATGGAATATCAAAAGTGCCAGAAAATTCTTGAATATCCTTTAATAAGGCTTTAGAAACTGTTATTAATGGAATGTCTTGTTTAAAAATATTTTTAATTCTATTTAATTTTTTGGTAGTTTTCGGCATGAAGAAATTAAAATGAAATGCCGACCAATGTTCTGAAATTACTATAGGTGTTTTTATTATCTTCTTAAACCAATGATAATAAGTTAAAAGGGGATAGGAAATATGAAAATGCAATAAATCATATTTTTTATAATTAGTTTTTCTTAAGGCCCAAAACAATAAAAATGTAGTTAATATTTCTAAAATTCGAAATGATTTAATTTTTGTTCTGATATAGAAACCGGTTTCATTTTCTGAATACTTAATTTTTTCATATTTAAACCATGTAGAGATGTCGTTTCTTACTTCAACATGTAGTAAATTTGAATTTGTTACTTCTGAGAATAAGGTAAATTGCTCTTTTATAAAAATAGCTTCAATATCATTCCATTTATTGGGATACCAATTTGAGATATGGAGAATATTTTTCATTTATTTATTTTCAGAGTATCGATAATGTTCCACATTATATCTAATATGTTTTGCCGGAACACCGCCTACGATTTCAAAATCCTTTACATCCTCTAAAACAACTGAGTTTGCGCCAATAATTGCAAAATCACCAATTTTAACTCCGTGCTTAATAAATACATGATCTCCAATCCAAACATAGTCACATACAATTGTATCTTTTTCAACATTATCATTAACATTGTTATTTTTATCTGCAGTTGGTACTTTAAACGAATGACCTTTGGATGTAATGTGTACATATCTTCCAATAGCACAATACCTGCCAATTTCAACTTTACTATTTTTTCCACTTGAAAATGTTGTTCCATTATTGGCATAAGTATGCTGACCTATAGATACATTTCCAATTATTTCACATTCATTTAATCTTACTGAACTATGAAAATTATGATTTTTTATTTGTTCATTATTTTTAAAATCGATTAAATGACTTTGTATTTTAATTAAATATCTATAAATTCTTTTTTTTATATTTTTAAAAAACATTTTTAATACTCTTTCTAAGACAATAAAAAAGTGTTCTTATGTTTTTTAAATTAAAAGGGGAAACAATAATTGATTTTAAGGAATAATTAATTGCTTTTTTGTAATACTTCCAATAAAGGTAATATGATGCTCCTTCTCTATATATCAAACCTTTATCATATTTATAATGCTCAGTAATTTTATTGAAATATTTGTCAACAGAATCTATATCATTTTTCATTAAATCATCTTCACCAAAAGTTTCTCTTTGTTGAGCTAAATGCACAACCACTTTATATAATTGAGAGTTTCTTATTGTATACTGATTTCTACATAAGGAATTAGGTAAAATCCTGTAAAAAAATAACGGTTCAGTTAAATTACTACATATTCCTTTTTGAAACATCCTATATGCCAAATCAGTATCCTCGTAATTGTCGTTAAAATACTTTCTATAGATTAATTCTCCATCTAATGAATCTTTTTTAAACACTATAGTTGGGCCATGGAATTGTCCAGTAAATTTAATAGCATTTTTAATATCATTATATTCTACAAGAGGTACAAAATTTTCTATAATTTCATTGTTTGAATTATAAGATTGATAACCTGTCCCACACATGATTCGATCTTCACTTTTTTCTAACCAATCGATCTGTTTCTCAAACCTTGTTAAATCTGACCAATCATCAGAATCGTGAACTGTAATATACTTTCCATTTGTCATTGCAAATATCTTATTAACAGTTTTTGTTTTTCCTAAATTTGATTGATTGTGAGTTACTATTATTCTGTCATCCACTATTGAATTAATGATATTTTTAGTGTTATCAGTAGAGCAATCATCAGCAATTATTAATTCGAAATTTTTAAAAGTTTGATTTAAAATTGAAGAAATACACTGTTCAATATATTTTTCAACATTAAATGCAGGTAATATTATAGTTAACAAAGGTTTTGGCAATTTACCCTTTAATGGCATAGATCATACCTGCGCTTTTTGAATTTGGATGCATTGATATCATTAAAAAACCATGTTTCTTTAACCATTTTTCAATATTTGCAGGGCCTTTAATATGCCATTCAATCATAATTATATCTGTTTTATTTAATATTTCTTTTGGAATCCTAGGTATTAGTTCATATTCAGCCCCTTCACAGTCTATTTTAAAAATAAACCGTTTGGTTTCATTTTCAATTAAGATTTTATCCATTTCTGCTTTAGTGTCTTTAATAGTAATCGACTCAATATTTTTGTTGTTGACTTTAGATTTAATAGAATCAATTCCTTGCATGCCTACCTGACCTCTAAATTCAGACGCATATTCAACTTTTAGTATGCCGTCCGAGGCTCCTAAACCAACGTTTTTTGGCGTTATATTATCTGTTAGATTATTTAATTTAATGTTTTCAATTGCTTGATGAAATGTTGGTCTAAAAGGTTCAAATGAAATGACTTTAGGTATTTTTTTTATAGCTGAAAAATAACATGATGCAAGTGCAACATTCATCCCTATATCAATAAGAACATAATCATTTACTGGCTTGATTGTTTTAAAGTTATAAACTCCTTCAACAAAAATCTCATTTAAAATAAAAATTTCTTCAGAAGTTTGAATTTCATATTTCAAACCGTATAAACTAACAACAAGTGTTTTGTCTAAAATTTGAAAAGAAGCATTGCATGAGTCGACTAGTGATACAGCATGATTATAGGCATTTAAGAGGAAATTAAACTCATTTTTAGAGGTTGTTAAGCTTAATTTTTTTAGATTAATTCCATTTGATAGAACCTTAACATCTCTATTGTTAATAAAAGATAAATAAATCGAATTATATTCCCATGAACCATATTTATAGAATCTAAGTTTTATTTTGTAAAATACTTTAGAGATTATATTCATACTTTTATGTTAATATCAAAAATTAAAAGCTGCCATTATACACTAATTTAAAGCATCTTAAGTTTGTATCTTTTTTATCTTTTTCTTGTAAAGTGAGTGGATGAAAGTTCTTTCATCAGAAGAAATTAACAAATATATTAATATCGGAGTAAGTAATAGTGTTAATGTTACTGATATAAGTAATATTTTAAATATATTGTTTACCGCTAACAGTGGAACTAGAAAAACTAAAGCTCCAAAAAACACAAGAAAAGTTAATATTGAAAGTAAAGGAATAAATGCAATACTTTTAGAATTAAGGTTTATAAAGCGAGAAACATAATAAGGCATGAATATAGCATTATAAGCTATGACAAAAAATAATTTTGCTGCAATAAATGCTGATAATCCAAAATTTGTATTCTTTACAATTAAATAGATAATGGCAAAATTTAGAATGCCAAAAAGTATAGTCACCAAAGCTGGAACTTTTAGTTTATTATGTGCGATGTTTAATTGATAAAATGGCATTATTGGAACAGCAACTAAGAGGAATAACATGGAGAATGATACTATGTTTGCTAAATAATTATAATCAGTACCTAACCACATTGTTAATAATTCAGCTGAAAAATAAATGGCAATAGCGATTGGAATAGCAATAAAAATGGCCAACAATTTTGAAACCAACATTATAAACATTTTTAATTTTTTAAATTCTTGTTTAGCATAATAAATCAAAGTAATCGGAGCCATAACACCAACTAACACAATAGCAGACATCCTTAACATGTTTGTTATTTGTAAAATTATGGCGTATTCACCAGTCGCTTTATTACTAATCAGAATATTCACTAAATAAAGATCCAAATTTCCTAAAAGTAATACGCCTACTTGATTAATCAAAATCCATGTCGACATGTTTGATAACTCTTTAGCGGTTAATCTATCGAAATATTTAAAATTAATTTTGATTTGTGGTGTGTATTTTCTAAAAAAGTGTATTGAAGGAAGCAATAGCAATAAAGATGATAAGAAGTTTGCTATCCCCACATTCTTTAATGAAGGTTCATCATATAAAAACAAAAATATTATGATGCCCAATCTAAATAAGTTTTGTAAAATATCAATGCCTCTTAAAATATCTAATCGATTGTGTGAAAAGAGAGAAGTATCGAAGACGGATCTGATTAGAGAGAAGCTAAAACCCAAAAAGGTTAATCCAAACAACCATATTGCATCATTAATTAATTCTTTTGGAATACTGAAAAAATAGGTAATATCAAATAAAATTATTAGCATTATTAATGCTTGGATTAAAGTGAAAATCAAAACAACAATAAAAGAAGTATTAAAAATCTTATTGGCTAAAAAGTCTTGTTTCTTTTGAATTGCAATTAATAAATGCCTTCCAATTGAGATATTAATTGAATTCAATATTACTCCAATATACTGAGAGAAAAACATTGCCAATGGGATTAAACCATAAGCAATTATTCCCAGGTGTTTTATCAAATAGGGCGTTAGCCAAAGACTAACTAAAATATTTGTGATAAATGCAAAAATATTAATGGATAAATTTTTTGTAAATTGCTTTTTCAAAAGTCTTATTCTATTTAGTTTTGTTGTATTTTGACGTGTTTAACAAAAAAGGGCATGGGATTAATAATAGTTTTATTCATACATTTCAGATAGTTTTAACCCAACCTTGTATGGACTAACAAATGATTATAAAACGTTTTAATGTAATTAGACAAGCTCATTTTTGTTTGTACTAATTTATTCTATTTTTTGTAGTTGAGGAATCCTATTTTTGAAAGCTCTAAAAAAGCATTCTAAGTTTGTCAATTATAATCTGATTATGATGCGAGGAAGTAATTTTCTCAATTTATATGTGATATTAATTGGTTTCATTAGTCAATTTCAGTAGATTATAGGTCAATAATCAACTATCGAAATATTGATGTATAGATGTGATCCTGACCATAAAAATAATATGTCAAATAGCACATAAAAAACAACCACTCACCACAATTAATTTCATGGTGAGTAATCATCTTCGCAGGTAGATTCTGTATTGATTATTAATTTGTTTCACTTATCTATGAAATAAATTCGTCCAAGCAGAATCTTTTTTAATCTAATTAAGATTGCTGTTTATTGGTAACTAGATGTCTGGTTAGGATCTACATTTATTACTTGGCAGTTTGTTTTACTTTTTCCACCAATTTTTAATTCTGTTCCATCTGAGCCAATAAAAATAAGAGGAATATTGTTTTCATCACTGTCTTCAGTTCCATCACTTCCAATTTCTGATTCTGTTCCATCACTTCCTATAAAATGACAATTGATTATTTTTAGTTCTGTGCCATCACTTCCTATATCTGCAGAAGAGTTAGTAGTATTTAAGATTGTAAAAAAAAAAGCGATTATTAAAGTTAATTTATTCATGAGTTATTCCTCTGTTTTGTATTCTAAAAATGAAACCCCATATTCGGGATAAGTACCAACATTGACATCTTCTTCATAGTTAATGATTAAATCAGTAATTTCAGATGTATAGTTTTCTACTATATTTTTAATATCAATGTGAAGATTTGAAAAATTATCAGGATGAATTTGAGTAGAAAATAGCGATCTCTGAACGAATCTGTCCTCTGATAATTTTGTGTTTAGATTAAATAAAATTGTTCCTACAGTTCTATTAATTTGTGTCGCAGTTAACTGAGAGTAGTTAATATCGTTTTTAATTGTTGTGGATCTAAGTTTAATAATTTCAATTTTATCCCCTAAATCACGAACGTTACCATTAGCCACGAGCTCCTCTAAAATGGCTTTGTAGGTTAATGTTCCTGAGGCGCGTTGTTCGCATATGCTTTGGAATGTTCTAAAGGGGCCTGTTTTGGGGATTTTTGTAGAATTGTAAAATTTGTGGGCAGTCCATCTAATGTCTTCTAGGATTACTGCCATTTTATCTGGTTTTGTGTTGGGCATTTCGCCTTTGAGGTGTTTGCTGATGTATCGGCGGTCGATGCCTGTGCGAATGGCGATAGCGACATTACTGGCATCGGGGTCTTGTTTTTTGGCCTCTAAAACCATGTTTTCATCTAGGGATTTGATGAATTCACTTCTGGGTAATTTAAACTTAAGTAAAATCTTAGCAATGGCTTTGGTTAAGAGGGCTAGGGCTTTTTTCTTAAGTTTGAGGCTTTCTTGAAATTTTGGATTTGTATTCATAGTATTTTCACTTGTGCAAATTTGCACACTTATAATTAATCATTGTCATATACAATTATGTTTCGCGTGTATGTGTCGTGCATGTCATTTTTTAATAAGTTTCAAATGCGGCATTTAATGTGGAAATGCGCAACCAATAAAGTTGTGCTTAAATCAGCAGTGAGAACAGGCACTGCTGATTTTTGATCCACTGAAATTGCTTATGTTTTAATCTTTAAATTAAACACATATCGCATCGTTTAATTGTGACGCAGTTCACATAAAATCCTCTGATAAATGTCATTTTCATTAATATGCATGCTTTAGTTTTGTGCATGCACACGATTTTAAATCATACCATGACTGTAAAGCTGATTCATTAAATATGAATTTTTTATGCATTCGAATTTCATTTGTGTCTTTGAAGGTTATAAATGATTTGTGGTTGATTGATGCCTATTTATTCTCTTTCTTATTCTTTTTATCTTTCTTACTCTTGTTATATTAGCTTTTAACTCTGTAGATGTTTGAGTTTTTTTCATTCAGCTTTTGTTCATTGATACATCGCTAAACTGGGCACAAGTTAAAAATTTATACAGGTGATACCATGAAAACTTACAAAACTTTATTAACAACAATGGCCTTTATAGCGGCATCAAATGTTAACGCTGGTCGTTACAACAATGATTACGATTATGCGCAAGTTGTCGATGTACAGACTATTTATGAAACATATCAAGTACCACAAAATCGTCAAGTTTGTAGAGATAACCCAAGATCTCATCGCCACTCCAATCGCAGCAATGCTGGAGGCGCAGTTTTAGGTGGAATCATCGGAGGTTTGATTGGAAACCGTTTTGGTAAAGGCAGTGGTCGTGATGCGGCAACAGCTGCAGGCATATTGACAGGTGCTGCGATTGGATCAAACTCAAAAAACAGAGGCCGCTACCATTCGGGTCGTCAATGTTACACCGAAACACAGTATTATGATGAGCAACGTGTTGCAGGATATGATGTCAGTTACGATTACAACGGCAGAATTTATCAAACAAGAATGCAAAACCATCCTGGATCACGTGTAAAAGTAGTGATTAATGTACAGCCAGCTGGATATTAACCACTCAGATATCATACAAAGAACTCTCTCTTGCCAATCTTTTGGCAGCCCTTGAACTTTCAAGGGCTTTTTTTTGTCTTAAATTTTGAATACTATGTTCCCAACAGAGATCGCATGAGTTGATAGCTGGCTGAGTTAACTCAATCATTGTGAACAGCGTTACTTTAATATAAAATCAAAATTTACCATCTTTTATTTGTTGTATAACATGCCTTCAAAACATCACAGTTATTTTAAATTTTTAGATTGGGATTTTAATTCTCAATCTTATCAACTATTTTTAAATTATGAGATTGAGTCTTTGGGTAAAGTGACGGAAATTATTACATTTCCGCCCTTTAACAAGAAAAAAAATCAACTACTGGATGATCAAATTAACAAGGCATGCGAACTGATTCATCTTATGTGTGGAGTGAGTTATTATAAAGCGGGTTTGGCCAAAAAGATTCTATTTGAGGAAAAACCCTCTTTGGCTATTCGAGAGTTTATTGAAAAAACCTGGAAACATGGCTTGGCTGAACTGGCTTATGAAAATAATGTGAGTTTGGCATTGAATATGATTGATTCAGAGGATTATGATTTTATGCATTCAGACATGAGTCAGCATAATACTCTTGTTAGCTCTTCAGTACGGCCCATTAAATCACTGGTTGCTATTGGTGGAGGAAAAGATTCGCTTGTCACTATTGAAGAGTTAAAGCTGCGCAATCATGATATGTCGCTGTTTATGGTGGGTGGTTCTAAACTCATCAAAAGTGTGGCAAACTTTTGCCAATTGCCTTTGATTCAGGTTGCCAGAAAAATAGATTCAAAACTTATTGGATACAACAATACAGGCCAGGGTTTTAATGGACATGTGCCCATTACAGCCATCAATTCGGCGATCGCAGTTTTGACTGCTTTATTGTTTGACTTTAATCAGGTTGTTTTCTCAAATGAACGCTCAGCAGATTCAGCCAATACCACCAATAAAGAGGGTGTGTTGGTTAATCATCAATATTCAAAAAGTTATGAATTTGAGCAAGACCTTTCTGATATTATTGCGGATGAAATCGCTTCGGATATTAAATACTTTTCACAGCAAAGGGCGTATTCTGAATTGGCTATATTAAAAAAATTCAGCCAATATCCACAATTTTTCCCCGTGTTTTCTAGTTGTAACCGTAATTTTCATATTGATGGTTCGCACAATAAAAACAGTTTATGGTGTTGTGATTGTCCAAAATGTCGGTTTGTTTTTTTAGGATTGGCACCCTTTATAAAGAAACAAGAGCTGATGAGTATTTTTCAACATAACTTGCTTGATGATGAAAGCCAACGACAAGGGTTTGAAGAACTGCTGGGAATTAAAGGTTTTAAACCATTTGAATGTGTTGGTGAAATTCAAGAAAGCCAACTGGCTTTTAATTTAATTAAAGATAATGACGATTGGAACAAAGATGCTTTGATTGTCTTGTTTTCAGAAAAAGTTCCTGAAACCTCTCAACAGCAATACAATGATATTATGCAGCCAAAAGTGCTATGAAGTTATC
>JBGCFT010000315.1:0-5623 GCA_045107085.1 Marinicellaceae bacterium
GTCCTGTGCCTGAATCTGGATTAGCTTCTATTTCTGCTAGAGTACCTTGGGCAACAATATAACCTCCATGAACGCCAGAACCAGGGCCAATATCCACCACATGATCTGCTTTTGATATGGCATCTTCATCATGTTCAACAACAATAACTGTATTACCTAAGTCTCTGAGTTTAATCAAAGTTTTTAATAATTTTTCATTGTCTCTTTGATGCAAACCAATTGAAGGCTCATCCAAAACATACATGACACCAACTAACCCTGCTCCTATTTGACTGGCCAATCTGATGCGTTGTGCTTCACCACCCGATAAGGAATTAGCATTGCGTTCTAAAGACAAATAATTCAATCCCACATTGACTAAAAACTCTAATCTTTCTTGAATTTCTTTGAGTATTTTCTCAGCAATTTCACCTTTTTTGCCCTCTAGTTTTAAGGTTTTAAAATAATTAAAACACTCTGCATTAGATAATCTGTTCACATAAGGTAAATTTTTATCTGCAACAAATACATGCCTTGCTGCCACATTAAGTCTATCACCATCACAGACATCACATCTTTTTACACTGATGTATTTATTGAGTTCCTCACGAACCATATTTGATTCAGTTTCTTTGTATCTGCGCTTCATATTGTTGGCTATGCCTTCAAACTCACGCGATCGGTTAAATTCAATTTTTTCAGAGGCATATGAAAAGGAAATTTTTTCACCTTTTGAACCAAATAAAATTACATCTTGAATTTTCTTAGGTAAATCTTTCATAGGAGTTTCAAGATCAAATTTGTAATGATCAGAAAGTGCCAATAACATTTGATAATAATAACCATTGCGTCTGTCCCATCCACGAACAGCGCCATTGGCCAATGACAAATCCCAAGAAACAACGATGCGTTCCGGATCAAAATATTGACTAATACCTAACCCATCACATTCAGGACAAGCACCATTAGGATTGTTAAAAGAAAACAATCGCGGTTCTAACTCCTCTAAGGAATAATTACAAATTGGGCAAGAATAAAGCTCGCTGAAAAGCATGTCTACTGGTTCTTCATCATCAAATGAGATAACTTGCACCAAACCTTCTGATAAAACCAATGCAGACTCTATTGATTCCGCCAATCTTTGCGCAATGTCTGGCTTGACTCTGAATCGGTCAACTACAGCTTCAATATTGTGTTTTACTTTTGGATTAATTTTTGGCAAGTCATCTAAATTGTATATATTTCCATCAATACGGACCCGAACATAACCACTGCTCATTAATTGCTCTAGCATTAATGTGTGTTCACCTTTACGATTACGCACAATCGGAGCCAATAGCATGAGTTTTCGTTTTTCATCTAGTAGTAAAATTCTATCAACCATTTCAGAAACGGTTTGGGCTTCTAATTTTCCACCATGCTCAGGACAACAAGGGGTTCCGACTCGGGCATATAAAAGTCTCAAGTAATCATTGATTTCAGTAATAGTACCAACAGTTGATCTTGGATTATGCGAAGTGGATTTTTGTTCAATTGAAATGGCTGGTGACAATCCCTCAATGTGATCAATGTCTGGTTTAGGCATTAACGATAAAAATTGTCGCGCATAAGCTGACAATGACTCTACATATCTTCTTTGTCCTTCAGCATAAATAGTATCAAAAGCCAATGATGACTTTCCAGACCCTGAAAGCCCAGTAATGACAATGAGTTCATTGCGAGGCAAGTCAATATCAATATTCTTTAAATTATGTGTACGGGCACCGCGTAAACTGATTGTTTTCATGCTAAGAATTTTTGTATCAAGAAACCCATTAGTTTAACTTATTTTAAAATTCTTTGCTAAGTAAAATCCATTATTGATTCACAGTATTCATCATTCCAATTTCTTAATTGCTATTTATTTTAATTAACATTGAAATTTTTTTCCGTTATCATGGTCTTTATAAGAACGATAAACAGACGAAAAAAATTATGAAAAACAAAATCACCTTATTATTGACTCTCTTTTTAAGTCTATCAATTTCATTTTCCGCTTTTGCTGATGATCCTGATGTTGGTCAAATTGCCCCTGATTTTGAAATCACACAATTTGATGGAACAAAATTTAAACTCAGTGACTTTAAAGGCAAAAAATCTGTTTATTTAGTCTTTTGGAACAGTTGGTGCACCTTTTGTATGAAAAAAATTCCAAAGTTAAAAGATGCGCACATTAACTTATCAGAAGACATACAAATCATAGCAGTCAATACAACTAATAAGGATTCCATGGAAGAATCTCTAGAATTTCAAAAAAGATTTGAAATCAACTATCCTTTGGCCTTTGATGAAGGCAAGAAAGTTACCGACCTTTATAATGTTTGGGGAACGCCTACAGAGTTTATCATTGATATCAACGGTGTTATCAAGCACAGGGACGGAGTTCCAGAAAAATTAGAAGACAATTTAAACGACTGGAATAGTGTATTGGAGTCTTTCACACATGTTTTTGAAAACTACTACCATTCAGCCTCACAGTTTTTCAGTATGGTTAATAGAACCTGTTAAATAGATATGAAAGTTTATAACAAACATAAAACAACCCAAGCTAGCAAACCAAGGATAACTTCGTTCAAAAATCATTGGACCGATGGCATTAACCGAAGAACTTTTATAAAAGGCTCTGTTGCCGCTTCACTTCTAGCCAGTATAGCAGCATGTAAACCACCACCGATTCAAAATCAAACAGTAAAAACAGCCGAATCACAACCCAGTTTAATCAATCAATCTAATGACATCGTGACACTTGGTGATTATACGTTCACAAACAAGCAACACTTAGATTTACAAGCCGTATACATGCGAATCTTTCCAGATGATGGTGATGGTCCCAGTGCTAATGATTTGAATGTTTTAACTTATTTAGAATGGGCCATGACAGATGAAAAGAATATGGCAGATGGAGACCCGGAATTCATAGTCAAAGGCCTAGGGTGGCTGAATCAATATACCAATGATAAGCTTGGTCTAGATTTTATTGAGTTAGATGCAGAGCAACAAGATGAATTTCTAACCAATACTGTACAATCCGATGCTGGTAGAAACTGGATGTCAATTTTAATCTATTATTTAATAGAAGCGCTGACATTAGACCCTTACTACGGTGGAAATACTAACGGCATTGGTTGGACGTGGTTACAACACCAAGGTGGTTTTCCACAACCTATCCATGGCAAAACATACAGAGATTTCACATGAACACTAAAATCTTATCATGTGAAGTTTGTGTTGTTGGCAGTGGTGCAGGTGGTGGCCCAGTAGCTTATGAATTATCAAAAGCTGGACATTCTGTTATTGTATTAGAAAAAGGTGGATCATTTAACGAAAAGGATTTCAAAAAAGATGAAATGCTAGGCAGAAGACGAGTGTTTCGTTCAAAGCTAGAAGACGAAAGGCATGTGTTATCCGAACCAGATGGCGATGGTGAGTTTTCTGATTCAACCACCACGCAATTTTGGGGTGGAAACATAGTTGGTGGCGCGACTAACTTTATGAGTGCTTATTTTCATCGACTTAAACCACAAGACTTTAAACTGCTGAGTACATTTGGTGCCATTGAAGGCGCTAATATTGTTGATTGGCCCATTACTTATGATGATCTAGAACCTTACTACACTAAAGTGGAAAGTTTAGTCGGTGTTTCGGGAAAAATCGTAGATCATCCACATCTCGAACCCCGTTCAACCCCAGATTACCCATTTGCGCCATTAGCAGAACATCCCATTGCCAATTGGTTTGATAAAGCGGCATCTGAATTGGGTTTTCATCCTTTACCAATGGCTCGAGGTATATTATCTCGCCCTCATAACAACCGAAACTCTTGTGAGTATTCAGGCTATTGCGGCAGTTATGGGTGTCATTCAGGCGCTAAAGCAAGTTCTCGTGCCGCTTTGTTAGATGATGCAGTTGCCAGCGGAAATTGTAACATCATCACCCAAGCAAAGGCTTATAAAATCAACACCGATAACGAAGGCAATGCCACTTCAGTTTTATATTTTGATGAAAATAATAACACAGTAGAAGTTAAAGCTAAAAAAATCATTGTCGCTTGCTATTCCATTGAATCCAGTCGTTTACTGTTGTCATCAAAAAGTGAATCTCACCCCAACGGTATAGGAAATCAAAATAATCAGATTGGCAAAAATTTACATTGTTGTGCTGGTGGAACTGGTCATGGTATATTTGATTTAACCAAACTACCACAAGATAAACGGGCAGAATTAATGATTCGTGGTCCATTCTTTAATCGTGCATTACAAGATTGGTATACGATTGATGATAAGACCTTGTTTGATAAACCCGTAAAAGGCGGTACAATCGATTTTGTTTTTGATCCACCATCGGCTGCTTCAGATGCCATGGATCAACGCTATGAAGATGGTGAATTGTTATGGGGAACTAAACTAAAGCAAAGCATAAAGTCTCATTTTACCCAATCTAAAGATTTCAAATTTGAAGTCTTTTGTGACTGGTTACCCACTGACGATTGCAATGTCAGTTTGGATGAGTCAGAAACAGACAAATGGGGCACACCTGTTGCCAAAGTCAAGGTAGGTTATCACCAACACGATTTAAAAGTGGCACAATACATTGTAGACAAAGGCGTTGAAGTCATGAAACAAATGGGCGCTGACAATGCCTATGGTAACGTCTGGTCAGATCCAACCTCTAACTTAATGGCTGGTGGATTACGTTTTGGTAACGATCCCAAATCTTCTGCCCTTGATGCCAACTGCCGTGTGCATGGCACCAATAACTTGTATGTCACAGACGGCAGCTTTATGCCCAATGGTGGCAGTGTCACACCGACTTTTACTATTTATGCCAATGCTTTTCGTGTGGCTGATAAAATATTAGAAACCATGTAATGACTGGAAAGTAAAACCATTAAACATTGTGGCTGAGTTTTATGATAAAATCTCGGCCTTTTTAATGACTATCATTTAAGCTTTCATGTTGTTCAAGCACACTCAACAATTATCAGACAAAAAAACACATCATTTTAAAGGAGTTAAAGGTTTAGCCTTGCCATTGTTTTTGGCAGAGATAACCAATAACAACAAGGGTCTCAATCTGGTTCTAACTGAATCAGCACATGAAAGTATTGTCTTAGAGGAAGAATTAGAGCTGTGCGCACCTGAATTAAAAGACAAAATATTTCATTTCCCAGCTTGGGATACTCTGCCTTATGATGTTTTTTCGCCAAACCCAGAAATTATTTCACAGCGTTTGGCCTTTTTGTACCAAATTTCTCATCAGATAGATAATGGCATACTCATTATTCCTACTAACAATTTGATGCAACGGTTAAGCACCAAATCGTTTATCAAAGGGCGCTCTTTATTTTTAGAATTAGACTCTAAATTTGATATAGGAAAAAAACGCTTGTCTTTTGAAAGTAATGGTTACCATTGTGTCACAGAAGTAAGAGAACCTGGTGAGTTTGCTGTTCGTGGTGGCGTGATTGATATCTTTCCAGCGGGTTCAGAAAATGCTTTTAGGCTAGAATTATTCGATGATGAAATTGAGTCAATTAGGATTTTTGATACTGAAACACAACGTTCTGTTAAACCTGTTGATGAAATACACATTTTACCTGCCAACG
>JBGCFT010000316.1:0-3468 GCA_045107085.1 Marinicellaceae bacterium
TCTCATCCAATAAAAGTCAGCTCTTATGCTGAAGGTTTGGTTCAACCATGGGGCATGAAATTCTTACCTGATGGCAAATTATTGGTCACAGAAAAACAAGGTAACTTAAGAATTGTCTCAACAGATGGTTCAGTTTCTGAACCCATTGCGATTAAATTAGACATTAACACCAAAGGCCAAGGTGGATTATTAGATATTGCATTGGATCCAAATTTTTCAAAAAACAACATGATCTATTTTTCCTATGCACAATCTGCAAAAGACGGCCAAGCCCGCACAGCCGTTGCTAAAGCTAAATTGAGTGATAACTCTGTTTCAGCTTTAGAAATGATATGGCAGCAAGCTCAACCTTACAAGGCCGGTTACCACTATGGGTCTCGTTTAGTTTTTGATAGAACAGGCCATTTATTTGTAACCTTAGGAGATAGAGGAGGCAAAGAAAACGTACAAGATATGAGCACACACTTTGGCAAAGTCGTTCGAATCGATACTGATGGAAAACCAGCTAAGGACAACCCTTTTGTTTCTAAAAAAGGAGCTTTACCAGACATATACTCAACTGGTCACCGCAATGTTCAAGGAGCCTATTTACATCCAGATACTGGAGTATTATGGGGCAATGAACATGGGCCAAGAGGTGGGGATGAGATCAATATAGTTGAAGCAGGGAAAAATTATGGTTGGCCTGTTATTACTTATGGTATCAATTATATCGGCACAAAAATAACCGACATAACCGAAAAAGAAGGCATGGAGCAACCCATCCATTATTGGGACCCATCTATAGCGACATCAGGCATGTTGATTTATTCTGGTGATGCCTTTCCAAACTGGAAAGGTGACATATTTACTGGCGCTTTAAAACTGATGCATTTAAATCGTATTAAATTGGACGATGACAACAAAGTGGTGCATGAAGAACGCTTGTTGAAAGATCAAAGTTCGAGAATAAGAGCCATAGAACAAGGACCCAATGGCCACATTTATGTCGCAACTGATAGTGGAGACGGAAAAATATTGAAAATTTCTCCATCAACCACTAACTAGCCAATGAAATTAAAATTAGTAACATTGGTATTTCTTCTAAGTTATATCAATTCATTTCTCTTTGCTCATACAAAAGAACAAGCCGATGACACTACCAATGAAAAGTTACAAACAGATAATATAATTGTCACAGGTGAAGTACCTAATCCTCTCAATCAAGAAGCTAAGCGTGTAGAATCTTGGTCAGGTAGTGCTTCATTCAATGCTGCTGAATATTGGCAAGAGCAAAGAGCAGCCAACATTAAAGACATACTGGATTTTGTACCTGGTATCTTTGCTCAACAAAGAAACGGAGCAGAAAGCAGCCGCTTATCTGTCCGTGGTTCTGGTTTAGGCCGTCAATTTCAAGGTGGTGGATTATTACTCCTGCAAGATGGAATCCCATTAAATTCTGCTGATGGTTCATTTGACTTCCAAGCCATAGATCCATTGCTTATAGACTATGTCAGTGTTTTTCGTGGTGGCAATGCAATAGCATTAGGAGGCAGTACATTAGGTGGTGCCATCCAATTGGGGTCTACTCAGCCTAATCATTTGGAAACTAATATAATTCGTTTATCTGCAGGAAGTTTTGATACCCAACGGGCTATGATTTCTTCTCAACTTGGTAACACTGAAGGTGTTTTTCGTGTGCGTGCCAGCCATTTTAATCAAGAGGGCTTTAGAGAGCAAAATAAGCAACGCAGCAATCGCATAGATCTGCAATATTTTACACAAACAAAAAATAGATTTAATCACCGTTTGGGTATTTATCATTTAAATACCCAAGCCCAATTGCCGAGTAGTTTGTCAAAGTTCTTAATCGATCAGAATCCTAGACAAACAAGAGGCTTTAATATTTTTGGTAATTTCAATAGAGATTTAACTTTGTCCCGCTTTTCCTATCAGTTCTCTGATGAAAACCTTTCTGCTACATTCTTTATTGCACAAAAAAAATTAGACAATCCTGTGTTTACCTATATCAATCGAGACAGTGACGACATTGGATTAAATTTTACTTGGCAGAAATTCAGACACCAATTCCAGTTTACTCTGCAATCTGGAAAGCAAGACGAATCCCGTCGAGAAAATGAAGCTGGATTACCTGGCTTACAACGTTTAAACCGCCAACTAGACGCCCAAACATCAGCAGCGAGTTATATCTATCAATTGCCTTTAATAGAGAATAGTTTAAACAAGGTATTGACTCTAGATTTAGGTATACAAGCTGTCTATGCCCAACGAGATATTAATGAAACATTTCCGGTAAGTATTATTAGTAATCGAAATTATTCACAAATTAATCCAAGAGTAGCAATAGAATATCAGCCTCAAAACAACAATAAATGGTTTGCCAGTATATCACGCAGCTTTGAAGCACCAACTTTTGCCGAATTAAACAACGGAAACCAACCAGGTATTAATGCGCCGATCAAGGCACAATCTGCTGATACTTTAGAAATAGGTAATGTAGGATTGGCAGAAACCATTAATTGGGATGTCAGTATATATTACAGTAAAATTAACAATGAATTTATTCGATTCAGGTTTCCTGATGGCAACACAAGAACCACCAATGCTCAAAACTCGATTCATTGGGGACTAGAAGCCCTGTTAAATTGGAATATTGCTGATAACTGGCTAACAGAAGCAGATCAACTATCACTGACTAATAGTTATCAAAACAATCAATTCAATTTAGATAACGATGCAGATTTTGTTAACAATAAAATCCCAGGCATTCCTGAACATTACTTCCAGTCACGGCTCAAATATAAACATCCAAGAGGATGGGCGATTATTCCCAGCGTGGAATGGATTCCCTCTGGTTATTATATTGACTTAGCCAATACCGTTAAAACTGATAATTATTTACTCACTGGATTGAGTGTTATATTTCAACATTCTGAAAAAATAACGTGGTTTTTTGATGCCAAAAACCTCAATGATCAAACATACATCAGCACTACACTACCCATACCAGATGCTGGCGGTGAAGACGGAAATTATTTTTACAGCGGAGAATCTCGAAATTTTACAGCGGGTTTGCGCTGGTCATTTGATTGAATAGTGGTTTATACAACTCTACTTGCGATTCACATCAATGTGTTGGATTTTTTCTTGGCTGGTAATTATGGTTTCTAGGCCTGAATATGAGACGTGATTTCCTTGCAATGATTCTGCTTTGAAATCAAAATCAATAAGAATGATTCCAGGTTTGATTTCATTAATGGAATTGATATGCCAGTTTAAGCTTTTGAAAGACAAATGGTAGGAACGTTGCATGGCCATAATGTCTTTAACGCCAATAAACATTTCACCAGATCCGGACTTATATGTGGTGTTATCTTTAAACAAGGATTGAATTCGATCAAAGTCACTCAGATTGGACCAATCAAAATATAATTGTGCGATGTTAATGGGTGTCATATTTATCTGTAT
>JBGCFT010000317.1:0-17044 GCA_045107085.1 Marinicellaceae bacterium
AACAAAAAAAGTACAATTGGCAAGGGCAAACTATTATTGATTGGGCAAAGCAGAATAGTGTACCTACAATTAAGGAATTAGATTATGGGCTTAATAGTTCTCACTATAGAGATGGGATTCATTTGAATGAAAAGGGGCAGAAGAAATTAATAGAAGTTACACAGCAATTATTGTTTTAAGTTGAAGTGACATATTTTGGCCAAGCAGAAATTTATATTTTGTAAAATGATTAAATCAAACATTGTTTTATTGGCAGTAATACTATTGCAACTAGTTCTTTTTATATAGAAGTCATAAGAATGATCAGAAACTTGATTTACAGAATCTGTTAATTTATAATTTTTATGAAAATTCTTCAGAATTCGATAGTGAAGTAAAAATCTATAAAGACCAGACAACAACTTTTTGGTCCGATCGAAGTTATACTAATGAGACTGTGCTTAATGAGTTGATTGGCTTTGGTTGTGTTGCTTTGCCAAGAAATTTTAAGGGGCAATTAATTGTAGAATGTAAAAAGAGCACGACTGTTTATTGTTTAGCAAATGAGCATGAATACATTAATCTTGAAGGTTGGGAATATGTATAGCCCATAATGGTATTTGATGCCTATGCCCCTCGATCCATGACGGCACTATTTAAAAGAACGATTGAGAAGGGAATATTTATTTTAAACTATCATAATTTGAGACCAAGTACGCCATTTTATTTTAAAGTTGAAGATCTTAAATTTAGGACAAAAGATGCTATTTAGAATCATTATCAATTTTGACGCTACTGAATTTCAAGAACGTGCTGTAAACGCCAGCATCATGTACTATGAAAAATTCTATCCCAAGGTTAAAACCGAAGTTCAAAAAAAACCAATAGCTTCTACCATTTCTACAGGTGCCTGACTAAGCTTTTCATTTTTAACACCAGAGCCGATTATGATCTATTAATCAGCTGTAAACTGGCCTGTATAAAAATCAAAAGCCCAGATGATTCAGAGTAAGAGTATGTTTTTTTATTTCTACTCTCAATTGAACTAGGTGGGGCTTTAAGGACTTCATTTATATTCATAGACATACTATTGATTTAAATTTAAGCACTTGCATGGTGTTTAACTTAGACCATTAAATTTAGTAATTATATTGAGTTCTAAAACAGTTTGTTAAAATGTTAATTTATTTTAGGATTAGAGCAAGAGTGTATGCCAGCTAATTACAGAGATGGGATACATATTAATGAAAGTGGGCAGAGAAAGTTGTTAGAGGTGCTGAGGGAGTGGGTTGGTGATTTGTGAGGATTAGGTAAGATTAAAGTTAAAGCTATATTTGAAGGAAATAATATGGTTTTAAGGTTTAATTGATTACTTTATTATTTAATTTATTAGATTTGTTCTTAGTGTGCTTGGCAAGACGGTTATGACTGTCCTTTCTGATTTCGTCAGTTAAAAAAATAATGAAAATATCTGTAGTAGTTCCGGTGTATTATGGTGCCATTTTAGTTGATGAACTGGTTGATAGACTTGATGCGTCTATTGCTGGAATAGTCGAGGTTTATGAAATTATTTTAGTAGAGGACGGCAGTCCGGATCAATCATGGGAGGCCATAAAAAAAGCTTGTGCGAATAACAAGCATGTCAAAGGCATTAAACTAAGTAAAAATTTTGGGCAACATTACGCTATTACAGCGGGCTTGCAAATCGCAACTGGAGACTGGGTGGTTGTAATGGATTGCGATTTACAAGATCAACCTGAGGAAATCCCAAAATTATATGCGAAGGCACAGGAAGGTTATGATATTGTTTTTGCAAAGCGAGTAGTTCGCCAAGACCGATTTTTAAAAAAATTAAGTTCTCTTCTCTTTTATAAAGTTTTCGGCTATTTGACTGGTACAGAGCAAGATGCTACTGTTTCCAACTTTGGCATTTACAGTGAGCAAGCCATTGAAGCAGTCCTTAGTATGAAAGACCATATTCGGTATTTTCCTACCATGATTCAATGGGTTGGATTTCAAACAAGCAAAGTTGAAGTAGAACACAGTTCCAGGGGAGAGGGAAAGTCATCTTATTCATGGGGAAGGCTCCTTATGTTGGCAAGCGACAATATCATTGCGTTTTCCGATAAACCACTAAGGTTAACAGTCAAACTTGGTTTCGCCATGGCGGCCATCTCTTTCGTGGTGGGAATTATTTACTTGGTGCAGTACTTTTTAGGGGCTATTACCGTCATGGGGTTTACAAGCATTATTATTACCATTTCATTTTTGTCAGGATTAATTATCATGATACTTGGCATCATTGGTTTATACCTGGGTAAAGCCTACGAGCAAACCAAGGGCCGACCCAACTTTATCATCCACAAAAAAATAAACTTATGAAAATTGTTGAAGCTCAAAAGTTAGCTTGGGATTCTGCGTTTTTTGAAAAAGAAGTAGGCTTTGCTACTGTGAGATGTAAAAATTTTGAGATATCAAACAAGTCTCAGTTTGAACTAATTTATCTTTTTTCTGACATTAAACTAGAAGATAAGGCTCTACCATTGTGTATTGACGAAAAGGTAGTTTTTAGTAAAATAGCTGAAAAAGAGAGCACAAATGCTTCAAGTATCGAAATATATGACGGTCCACTTAGTCAAGACTTGATTAATTTATCAATTGAAAGTGGGATTTATTCCAGGTTCAAGAGAGATCCTAAATTAGAACCTTATTTTGAGAGGCTTTATGGACTGTGGATAAAAAATAGTGTTCAAGGAGAGTTCGCAGATTATGTGTTGGTAGCCAAACATCAAAATGCCATCACAGGTTTATTGACTTTAAAGCTTAGAGAAAATTTTTATGACATTGGTTTAGTGGCTGTTTCTAATGCTTACAGAGGAAGAGGTATTGCCAAAGCATTGCTTAGTAAGGCAGAAAAGGTAGTTGGCTATCAGCAAGAGATCAGAGTTGCAACACAGCTTAGTAATGAAGCAGCCTGTAATCTTTATCGAAGTGCTGGATATGGCCAAAAAACAATCACTTATATTTATCATTTATGGCAATAATTCCTTTCAACAAACCGTTTTTAACCGGAAAAGAAACACATTATATAAATGATGCCGTTAATTCTGGCAAAATTTCTGGCAACGGAAAATACACGCAGTTATGCCAAGCATTTTTTGAAGAGCGTTATGGGTTTAAAAAATGTTTACTAACCACATCATGCACGGATGCTTTAGAAATGGCTGCTATCTTGTTGGAATTAGAGCCGAAAGACGAGGTAATTATGCCATCCTACACATTTGTGTCTACACCAAATGCCTTTGTGCTAAGAGGGGCTAAAATTGTATTTGCAGATAGTATGGTTTCTAATCCAAATATTGATCCTGCAAAAATTGAAGCTTTAATTACGCCACGAACCAAAGCCATTGTCGTGGTGCATTATGCTGGCTTTGCGTGCGACATGGATGAAATAATGCGTATTGCGGCAAAACACAGTTTGTTTGTGGTGGAAGATGCTGCACAGGCCATTGATAATTTTTATAAAGAGAGGCCCCTCGGTAGTATCGGCCATTTGGCCAGTTTTTCTTTTCATGAAACTAAAAATATCATTAGCGGAGAAGGAGGTATGTTAGCCATAAATGATGAGCAATTTATTAAAAGGGCTGAAATTATTTGGGAAAAAGGAACGAATAGGTCTGCTTTTTTTAGAGGAGAGATAGATAAGTATGGTTGGGTGGACATAGGGTCGTCTTTTTTGCCCTCTGAGGTAATTTCTGCTTTCCTCTATGCGCAATTGGAGAACTTAGACCAAATTCAAACTAATAGAAAACAGGTCTGGAATGCCTATTATACCGCATTTTCTAAAAATGAGCATATGCAAAATATGTTACCTGTACTCCCAGATTTTTCCACAAATAATGCACATATGTTTTATTTGAATTGCCATAGTGCAGAGCAAAGAATACAGCTAATAGATGGCCTAAAAGCTGAAAATATTTTGGCCGTTTTTCATTATTTGTCATTACATAAAAGTCCCTACTATCAGAAAAAACATGATGGGAGGGTACTATCTGAATGCGACCGATATGCTGATTGTTTGGTCAGGCTGCCTTTGTACTATGATTTGAATAAAAGTGAGCAGGAACGTATCATTAAGACCGTGATTGATTTGGCAAACTAAATGATTTTGCCCAACATAAAAAAGAGTAAATGAACTTTGAAAAAATAGCACACAACATTAGTAAAGCTGAAAACGGTATATACTATTCAAAAGCTGCTTCGAGTATCTCATACCCAGAGGTAGGAAATGAAAATTATATGCAAATTGAGCAAGATAGTTTCTGGTTTAATCATAGAAATGATGTCATTGCAAAGAGTGCTTTAAAGCACAGCGCTGCAAAGGTATTTTTCGATATAGGCGGAGGAAATGGCTTTGTAGCAAAAAGACTGCAAGATGAAGGAATAGAAACTGTACTGATTGAACCAGGTAAAGCTGGTGCCATGAATGCTCGTAAAAGAGGGATTGAGAATGTCCTTTGCTCTACGATTGAAGATGCTGAATTTGAGCATGACACCCTTGATTCTGTTGGTTTGTTTGATGTTGTAGAGCACATAGAAGATGATACCTCATTCTTAAAGAATATCAATAAATACCTGAAGGATGATGGGTATATTTATATTACTGTGCCTGCTTTTAATTTTTTGTGGTCCAATGAAGATAAAGATGCGGGGCACTACAGAAGGTATTCAACTACTCAGCTAAATGAATTATTGGAAAATTGCGGGTTTAGCATTGTGCACTCTACCTATATATTTTCAATTTTACCAATTCCAGTTTTTTTCTTCAGATCACTGCCAAGTAGGCTAGGATTTAATAAAAAATCCAATGAATTAGTAAAGCATCAGAAAGAGCACCAGCAAAAAAAAGGTATACTAAATAATATGCTCCAAACAATTTGGAAATGGGAATTATCAAGACTTGAGAGGTATAAAAAAATACCAGTGGGTGGAAGCTGCTTTGTGATTGCAAAAAAAGTAAGTTAAAAAAGCTTTTTTTGGCAGGTAGGAATATATTTTGCCTAATCAAGTAAAAAAATAGCAAAGAAGGTACTCCAGTAATCAGTTTGGTAAGATTCTTTGTATTGCGTGCCTGCATTTAGTTTGATCTGGCGTAAAATAAGACGGCTATTTGTAAAAAGAAACTAATAATTTACAACCATAAATTAGTAATTTTGACATAAAGACAATGAAGCATTTTTTTTCAAATATTTTTAATTTAGATCGTATCTTGCTCTTGGGCATATGTATAATGATCTGCTTGATAGGATATGCATCCTACAACTTTTTTGAATATCCATTTTACGATAATGACGCCGGATATTATTTAGGGATAATTAGAGAACTTAATGAAGGCAAGGTATTTTTTAAAGATATAGCTTCAGTTTATACGCCGCTTGCTATTTATTTGATGGGGATTCCAACTTTCCTTTTCGACTTCTCTGGACAATTGGGAGCCCTTATAGTCAATTATGTCTTTTTTACTGGATCAACAATTATAATGTTTTTATTATTGAGCTCTTTTAAAAATAGCTTAAGGTCGTCTTTATTTTTAGCATTATTATTTTTTTCTTTATGCTTGTACTACGACGGAGGCTATGTCATGTTGGAGCCGATATCGGTTTTTTTTCAATTATTAGCATTTTGGAGTTTCAACCGTTTTATTAGAACTGAGAAAAAAGCATTCCTTCTAATAGTGGGACTAGCTGTCACCTTTAGTTTTTTAGCTAAACAGTACGGCCTTTTTATAATGGCGCCAATCGGTTTTGGTCTTTTATTTCTAGTTAGACAATCCCTTTACAATTATCTTGTTTTTGTAGTTGGTGTGATACTGCCACTATTGGTTTATTTTTTAGTTTTAAATACTGACATAAATACGTATCTTAATTATTTAATGGGAAACCAAATTTATAGAGAGACTGGAATGGGTACAAGCATGAATTACATCCCTTTTGGTTTGTCAGCATACAGATTAAAAGAAATATTACTACTAAATACGTATGTCTTAATAATTCCTCTGCTAATGTTAAAAAGTAAGGAACGCATAGTAAAACATGATTTGTATTTTTTTATTGCAGCTATCTCCTCTGTAAGTGTTTTGTACTTTGCTGACTTCAAGCATTATTTTCAGTACATTGTTCCGTTTTTTATTATATCATTTGGTTATTGCTTGGCAAAGACAAGCTTAAGCTTAAACCGACTAGTACTTGTTGTGTTGATCTTCTCCTCGTTGAAGCTTAGTATTGAAACTCGGAAACTTACTAAAGTACTTCAAATACGATATAGTCAACAGCAAATAGAAGTTGTTGAATTTCATAAAGTTATATCATATGGTTCACAGGTTTTTTTAGATGGGGTTAATTATGCTCACTACTTTTTATGTGGTTATAAGTCAATTAATGAAGAAAAAATAGGATTCTTGTTTCCTGGTTTCCTATTTCCTGAAACCATAGTTAAATTAATGGATAAGAATAGCTACATTTTACTTAGTGAGAGAAACTTTGCTAATTATAATAATAATCTCTTGGATTACTTCGAAGTTCCTAAAAATTTCTCGATCGAAGCAAGAAATTATTACGCTCTAAAAAGAAATGACAAACCCTTTCTAATTGCAAAATAAGAAGTGTTTTCTCACAGTCAATAAGCTAGAAATTCTGGAAGCATAATTTTTTTTTGGATAAATACTAATATTTACCCCAAATCCAATGAATTTAGATTTCAGTGACAGTGTAGATAGTTTGGTAAAAATATGTTTTGATTTGCTGTGATTTTTTTGACTAAAGTTATTTTATAGCATCCGTTATTTTACTACTCATATTCAAAATCAATTTATCCCAAAGAAAGTCTGTTTCAATTTTTACAACAGAATTTAATTTCAGTTTTTGCAGTAAATGCTGTTCCATTTCAATAAAAGACAAGAGTGCATTTTTCAATTGTTCCGTTTTTAGTGGCGGTATTAATAAACCATTCGTTTCATCTACTAACATTTCAACGGCCCCCACATCTTTAGCTATTACGGCTAAACCACGGGCCATCCCATCTAATATAACATTAGGCATGCCTTCGGCATGACTGGGGCAAACTAATACATCCATTTGGTCTAAAACTTGACAGATGGCTTCTTTTGAGCGCAATTCGCCATGGTAAATAAACTTTGGCCCTTCAAGTTGTTTGGGAGGCGGCATGGGACCAATTAAATGAAATTCAAAATTCAAATCATGGAGTAATTCCTGTAAAACGTGGTTAAGGTCGGCAATACCTTTCCTTTCTTCATCCCTCCCCATAAACACAAATTTTCTCACCGTATTTTCGGTAATGTCTTCTTTGGGGCGAAGCCAGTCTTGGTTCAGACCAGATGTAAAATCAAGCACATTGGCTCTGCTAACCTTGAACTCCTTCAAAATTAAGTCGGTTATTTTGCCTCCGTAGGAAAAAATATAGTCAGCCTGTTCATTGTTCCACTTAGTTGGCTTCTGCAGCAGTTTCGATTCTAGTTTTTGTTTGAGCGAAGGCATCTCTTGGTGCATTTCGTAGCCATGAAATTTCACCCCAATTGGCGGTGTTTTCAGGCCTCTCTTTTTTTGCTCTAGGGTGCACCAGCCAGCATAACCTTTGGCATAAATAAAATCAAATGTCCTTACATCAATACTTTCATAAACAGCTTTGCTGTATTGATAGGGCTTTCGTAAAAAAAGACCAGAAATTTTGTCGGTTTATGGAAAATGCAAGGTAATAATTTCATGAAGTTTGGAATCACTTTAACCAAATAAGGCAGTATTCACTTCTTGGTCCGAGGGGAGTTTTTGATGATCTGCTACACAATGAACCAAAGTCACCTGAACGCCTGCCAAGTAAAGTATTTGGCCAAGTTGGCAGAATGTGGTTGCATGCCACCAGTAACAAATGGGGTAATGCCGTCTATAATAAGTAGTACTTTCATTTATAACAGATAATTTTTTAATTATGAAGCGTTAGACGGGCTAGTAGCTTTTTTTATTTCTTCAGTCAGCTTAAAGCCTAAAATTTTAAAAACAAATATATACGATTTACTTATGTTGGGCGATTGAGTTGGTATAAAGTTTTTTGGTATTTTTTTCTTAAAAAAATCTACGGCGACTTTACTATTAAATGGATAAAGCATTCTTAGAGCATTAAATAAAGACTGGTAAAATTGTGGTGTGATTACTCCCGGTTCATTGCACTCTAGATAAGACACAATATCAACCCTTAATTTAACATATCTTTCCCATTTTAAAGCTATATTTGTTTGTGAAATTGAACCAGAGTTTCTCACTCGTACTATCGTTTTATTTTTAGGATCAAAAATTATTGTAGGATCGATTTGCAAGATTTTAAACATCAAGTCGTACTCCTGAGAACTTTCTAGTTTTTCATCCCACGCAATATTTTTCTGAAAAAGATCTGCTTTAAATAAATTTGAACAAGTGTTTCCAAGATCAGTATTCATTAGTTTTAACCATACATTCATATTCCTTTCAGGAACATATTTTCTCACAAAAAGAGGTACGCCTAGCATATTTTTGCGCACATAGCTGCCAACTATTAAATCTGGAAAGCTTGTTTTATTGACTAAGCTTATTTGGTGTTCAATTTTATCTGGTGAAAGGATATCGTCAGCATCCAAAAATTGAATATATTCTCCAATACTCTCTCGAATACCTTTATTTCTTGCACTTGGAGCACCGTTGTTTTTTTGTAATAATAGTTTTATATCTAGTGTAGAATTTTTGATAAAGTCATTGATAATTTTTACTGTGTTATCTGTGCTTCCATCATCAATACATATTATTTCAATATTTTTATATGTTTGGTTAATAACACTGCCTATACAATCCTGTATGTAGAGAGATGCATTAAAGCACGGGATAATAATGGATACTTTCATGTTGGGATATAAGTTAGCACTCAATAATATTTAAAGCTCAGTCTGCAAACTTAATTATTTTCTATTAGTAACGAGAAGTAAGAAGATGGATTTTACTTATATGCACCAAGATTAGATAAGGAATTGATTGTACCGAGTATTTATGCTGGTTATTATTTCGGATAATACCTAATTGTAAGCAATTAATTTATGACGAAAAAACTATATTTGGGGGCTCCAACAGGAAATTATGTTATTTAATTCATTGGATTTTGCGGTCTTCTTACCAATAGTTTTTATACTGTACTGGTTTGTTGCTGGAAAAAAATAAAGTTTCAGAATTTTTTAGTTGTACTTGCAAGCTATGTATTTTATGGCTGGTGGGATTGGCGTTTTTTATCTCTAATTTTGTTTAGTACGGTAGTCGATTATTTAATTGGTAGAAAATTAGGAGTAGAGGAAAACCAAAACCGAAGAAAAGTGTTACTTTGGTTAAGTATTGGTGTTAACCTCGGTTTTCTTGGGTTTTTTAAATACTATCATTTTTTCTTGGAAAACTTTATTGAAGCTTTTTCATTTTTTGGCTATCAAATTCCATCTAATACTCTCAATATTATTTTACCTGTAGGTATTAGTTTCTATACCTTTCAAACCTTAAGTTATACTATTGATGTATACCGAAATAAGCTTGAGCCTACTCACGATTTCATAGCGTTTTCAGCTTTTGTTAGCTTTTTTCCGCAGTTGGTTGCAGGGCCAATAGAGCGAGCCACACATTTGCTACCGCAGTTTTTTAAAAAAAAAGGCAATTTGATTGATCTGCAGTGAATAGTCTACATAAATATGCAATGCTTCTCTGTTAAAATCGTCAATAACAGAGAATGCTCTAAATCGTCTCTTATTTTTAAAAAAATGAGTAACTCTCTATCTTTTTCTGCTTTTAAGACTTTGCGCCTTGTTCACAATTGGAAAGAATAGCAACTCAAGTTTTGTTATTGTATAATTGCACTGAACTATAGCCATTAAAAGCTGATATTTTCACTAACTGATATTAATTAAACTATAGTTCAAAAAAACTGTTTATGGGTCCTAAAAAAAAGACACATGGCTTTATACTAAATTGACCTTATTTTATTTCTAATCATCAAATTTTTCAGAGGTTTAAGTAGTTTTTTTGTTATGTTGGGTGTTTACTTAAAATCCTTTTTAAATCTGCTTTGTGAAATATAAGCACCAATGAAAGATTTAAGATTCATATTTTTTTTCTTTAGACTGCAAGCCTGGTCTTGATCAGGTGTTATATTAATTTGTGATTTCCATGCTAATTTTTTATTCCAAGTACCAAAAGTTCTTAAATAATCCAGATAATTATCATTCACACTTGATGTTATAGAGTCTTTATTCAAGACCCTAACATATACAGGGCGCTGAGCAGCTGAAAACAAAACCTTTTTTCCTTTGTAGTAATCATGCATGTATGAATGATTTGTTTCAATAAGTACAACATCATCATTGATTTGTTCAATGTTTCGGTTTGCAATTTTACCGTATTTTACCATTGCATGCTCGAACTTATGCAAGATTGTATTAGGAAACCACGGCCTAAATTGGCTGGATACTGATTGGGAATGCCAATCCAAAAAGTGATGTTTTAAGTCTACTATGGCGTCAGCTTGAGAATTTTTATATTTTTGGAGCGCACTTGGGTTAATTATGTCATCATCATCAAGACGAATTACATAGTCAAAAGTAAGGGCATTTTCTCTAATATATTTTGTAGCAATCTGTAATTTTAGTTCTTTTAAGCCTTCTTCCGCTATGTGAACAAATCTGGGGTCTTCAGTGTTTGAAGGTTTGTCTCTACCAATGAGTAATGCAGTCCAATTTTGATAGGTTTGTTTTAGTAATGTCTCCAAACATATTTTTTGCAAAGTACTGCGTAATTCAGTAAGATGGGAATCTGGGGTAAGAGGAATGATAAAAACAAAATGGTTTGACATAATTATTTTATTTTACTAATAATTTCCGATTCTGCGAATGCGATTTCAACATCATTAAAATTAAAATTTTTGCGAAATCGAATGCTGTCATCAAGGCCTTTGATGCTATTTGCTCCTTTAAAAATGAGAAGTACAGGTGTTTTGGTATATGCTCCAACATGCATAGCGCCTGAATGTTGTGTCAAGATCATGCGTGCACTTGCACACTCGCTTAATACGTCATAGTTACTGCCTGATACTGCATGCCTAATTTTTGGATGATCAATATTCGTAGTGCTCGATAATTCTGGATGGCCAATAAAGACAATTTCATCAAAAAAAGAGATCATTTTCAAAGCTAAATCCGTGTAGTCCCAAACCCCTCCGTTATTTGGTGTGAAAGTTTTTATCATTTTCCTTGGAAAAATAACAAGTTTATTTTTGACTTTGGTTTGTCTATAAACTTTGGATAAGTCATATACATGTTGCTTATTTTTAAGTTGCCAATTGCGAAAAGAATACCAGTAAAGATTCTTGTCATCATAAATATTCAAAAAAGGATACTTGGAGCCTTTTGCTTCTAATGCGAATCCATTGATTTGCTTTTGTATGTCATCTGGCAAGTTTTTAATGTTATTACCTGAAGGCTTAACTTCTTTTAAAAAATCTCTTAAGGTCGTGTAATTGTGCAAAATCAATTTATTTTCTTCGTCAACCAAAAAGGGTCTATGAAGTTCTAAGCCGCAATAATTAACTTTGACTCCTATCTTATGCAGATGACTTAAAAACGGGACGATATGTAATAAAAAATTACCGAATTCCCCAACGAATGGTCCGATATAACATTCTTTTTTTGATAGCGCTTTTTTATAAAATGTCCTTAATGTTCTGTTGTTTTTGGACAGAATCTTAAAAAAGGCAACTTTCCCAAACAAATTTAAACCACGATAGCCTTTATTGGCATAGGTTGCTTGCCCATTTTCAATATATTGTTGTAGATCATTTAACATGACAGAAATAAATTATTTGGCATCCATTAATGATTTTAATTGGCGCTTGTATTTTGAAGTACTCAGCCCATGACTCCGATCGCAATAATGTACGGGGATATTCAGATCTGTGCCTGTGATAGGAGCATTTTTATAATCTTCGCCTAAAAACCGGATGTCAATATTTTCATTTTTCATGAGTGCTAATAATTCGGCTTCGGAGCTGTAGGTGTGAACTTGGTCAACAAATTTGCAAGCTTCCATAATGGCTTTTCTTTCAGTAATTGAAAAAAGCGGTGCCATTTTGTTAGGATTGATTTTGTAGTCTATATTTTCAGTGGTGTTAAGGGCAACAATTAAAAAATCACAATTTTTTTTGCATTCTTCCAGCATTAGCACATGCCCTAAATGAAATAAATCGAAAACCCCACATACAAATCCTCTTTTCATACTTAGGTAATTTTCTGTAATTCTTGATTGATGTATGTTTCAATATCAAGGCCAGGTTTCCAGCCTAAAGTATTGGCAATTTTTGTAGTGTCAGCAAAGGTGATGTCCGCTTCACCTTCTCTTTTATCAATGAATACAAATTTATCGCCATCAATAAGTTTGGCCAGCTCTAGGATGCTTTTGGTGGCGCCAAAGCCCACATTAAAAGCGGTATTTAGTTTAATGGGGTGAATGGCGGCTAAATAATTGGCCTTCGCTAAATCAAGTACATGTACAAAATCTCTTTGTTGGCTGCCATCACCTGTTACTAACAAAGGTTTACCTTCTTTTTTTCTATTTAAAAAAATACCAACTACACTGCTATAGGCATTAAAAGTGTTTTTTGGATTAAAACTTCTGTTGCCATAAGGGTTGAAGTACCGCAATGTAACATAGTCTAGCGGATATCTGGTTGCTATTAAATCAAGGTACTTTTCAAATTCATACTTTTGAAACGCATAGGGACTAAGACAGTCAATTTTTTCATTTTCAGGCGTTGGAATAATGGTGGGCGTGCCATAAGCAGCGCTAGATCCACTATAAATCAAACGTGGAAAGTGATTTTCAGCTATCATTAACTCAATGAGGTACAATGCTTGGTTAAGGTTAGCGTCCACATGCTCCATTATGGCTTCAAAACTTGGCTGGATTCTAGGTAAGGCTGCTAGATGAAAAATCAAGTCATACGCTTTCAGCGTTTTGAGCTCTGAACATGCCATTTCAAGTAAGGCGAATCTTTTATTATGAAAGTGCTCAGCAATGTTGTCTTTGTTTCCAGTTGATAAATTGTCTACACCAACAATGGTCCAATTCGTATTTTCAATCAAGAAATCGAGTAAGTTGGATCCTATGAAACCTGCTACACCAGTTATAAGTATATTTTTTTCTGTGTTCGCCATGTTTTCTAGTTTTTGACGTGTGCATCCAATAAAGCATGCGTTATCACTTGGTGAAAGCATTCTACAATACCGTAGCTTTTAGCATCTATATGGAAATTAACATGGCCTTTACCATTTAATTGATTAGTGGAATCGAAGCCGCTAAGCGTGATGATGTTTGCACCCGTTTCTCTGGCAAAGTCAACCGCATTATTGATATTTGGTGAATTGCCTGATGATGAAATGGCGAATAATAAGTCTCCTTTTTCTAAATAGATAGCGAGCCATTCTTTGATAGCTAGTTTGTAGCCGTAGTCGTTAGCAAAACAAGTAATCAATGCAGGGTCTGAGAACGAAAATGTTTGTTTACGAGCTACCTTGGCATAGTCTTCCATCATGTGCGAACAAATTGAATTAGACCCGCCATTTCCGATAAAAAAGATTTTTCTAGACTTGGGAATGAGGGCTAAGGCAGCCGTGAAATCAGCGTTAAACTGATCGCTCTTAAAATAAGCATTGTATACTTTATTGTAATTGTTGATTAGCATAATTTTTCAATTTTTGAATGGTAACAGCTTGCTCATTGCAGAGCCAAGTAGTGCTTAGGCTAGCCGCCAATGAAGGAATGTACAATTTCTCCTTGGCATTAAACCCTATATGAGCCGTAATGCAAGCAAATGCGAAAAATGTATCACCTGCACCTATGGTGTCTACTATTTTCGACTTAATAACTTCGTGTTTTGTCGTTTCTATTCCGTTGGTGTGAATGGCACCATCTCCGCCCAAGGTAATAAAAAGGTCTTTGGTATTAATTTCATAATTGAAAATGTCAATAGCTTCTTGGCTAGAGCAATTTTTCATTTTTTTATTAATCTGTAAACTGGCCTCTCTTAAATCTAGCGAAACACTTTGCTTTTGAAAGCTTTTCCATTTGCTTAAACGATTGAAACCAAAATTGTACGAATTGGTTTGACACATTAAATGGAAACCGTCTTCAATGGCTAAATCATCACAAAAACCATGTCCAAAGTCTGCTACAATAACCACATCATAGGCACTGCTATCAATCGCTATTTTTCCAAATTTACTATTATCAATTTTATTAAATTCAATGTGCTTTTTTTTACCGTCTTTGTCTACAAATCTCGTTTTAACAATTTCATTTTTGGTGTTAGTAATAATGTCAACTGTGTTAACAAAATCTTTTAAATGGCTGGCAATAGCACCTGCCCCGCCATTTTGTGCTTCTTTTTGCCCATCTGTAAATTTAAACACAGGACAAAATGACTTCATAGATTGCCCTTGATAAACAACCTCAACAAATTCATCTAAAATGGTTTCGCCAATGACAAGAACCTTTAGTTTTTTTGATTTGTCTATAAAACTATTTATAATTGCGACGGACATCATTTTTTATTTATGGGTAAAGTTAATTATTTCTGCTTTATTAAAGGCAAAGCCAGTGGTTGGTTTTATTCTAGCGGTTTTCTAAAGTAAAACGTATTTTGTATGGTGCCATTATCAGTTATTTTCTGCTCTCCGTTATAAATTGTCAATATTTATTTTATTTCTAAGTTGGCGTAAGACATTTCATTAATTATGGAGCCCGACTCCATCTCAATTATGCGATCTGTGTGCTTAAGCGTAGAATATCTATGCGCTATAATGACCAACGTAGTGCCAATTTTTTTTAAGTTAGCCACTGTATCATTTATTTCATTTTCTGTCTCGTTATCTAGTGCCGACGTAGCTTCATCTAAAATAATGAATTCTGCTTGATGGTAAAGTGCTCTTGCTATTAATATTCTTTGCTTTTGTCCTCCGCTTAAATTTTTCCCATTTTCAAGGATTTCAAAGTCAAATGGAGATATACTAGTGATTAAATCACCTAAGCAAGCTTCTTGGATTGATTTAAGTAGCAACTCTTCATTTATGTTCTCTTCCAAGAACGCAATATTTCTGGCTAAAGAGGTGTTTTCAATATAGGGTGATTGTTGTACATAACTCAGCTTTTTACGCCAGGCCGAAAAGTTGTGTTCGGTCAACTTTTCAGAATCAACATAAATAGCGCCTTTTTGGGGCTGAATAAAGCCAGCAATCATTTTAACCAAAGTTGTTTTTCCAGAGCCAGAACGGCCAATAATACCAATGGTTTCCCCTTTTTTAACAGTGAGGTTAATACTGTTAAAGAAAGGTGTTTTTTCGTCTTTAAAGTGAAATGTAATGTCTTTGAGGTCTACTTGGGTCTCAAAAGTCAATATTTGGGCTTGTTCTTTATGAAGTATATGCTCATTAGCTTTTTCTTTGAGCGGTTCAGTATATATCTTGAATAAGTAGGCATATTGCTGTAAATGCAAAAAAGAAGGAATTATTTTACTCAGGGAAGGTATGACCCTGTAACCAGCTGCCGCATAGAGCGCAATCAAAGGCAATACAATATTAGGGTTGTCGGCTAAAAAAGCGCCATAGACAAATATCAGCAATAGTCCCCCCACGGTTACTAATTCAAAAAGTTTTGCAGGTATAATGCCAACAACACTTGTTCGAAGGCCAATTTCGTTTAATTCACTAATTGTTGAGGAATAGTCATTCAATAAGGTTTTTTCTTTGGCCCTTAGTTTGACGTCAATAAATCCAAATATGCCTCGGTTACTATTTTTGTAAAGCTTAGGGGTTAGTTCGTTTTGTCGCTTGCCAAAAGCACTCATTTTTTTCTTTACTAATAAATTAAATAGTACAGCAACTGGAAAAATGGTTACAAGAATTAAGAAAAAAACTTTTACGTCGTAAATAGCAATCCCAAAAACTACTAAAAATAAAACCACCAGCTCGGAGTTAATCAATAACAGCGCCTTTATTAGAAAGCTGGCGAAATGGTTATGAGAAATGGTTAATTCACGCACCACTTGTGAGGAATCATACTTCATAAAATCTTCATACTTCATTCCTAAATAATAGGCATAAGTAGTAGTGCCTATGTATTTATTGATGTCATAAACAAACCTAGTTTGCCTCCAGTTACTCCATAAGATGAACAGAGATCTTAACATAAAAAATATGAAAGCAAATATGAATAGGTAGAGTAAAAATACGTTATTGCTTTCGATACCACTAAACTGCTTAGCTTGCGCCAAAATTCCAGAGCCTTTCAGCAGACCGCTGTCGGCAATGGCGGCTAAAATAGGAATAAATAGGGCTAAACCAAATAAATCTACAACACTGGTTGCCAATATTAAGACTTGTACCTTAAAAAACTTCCTTTTAAATTTCTTTGGCAAAAGTTTAAAGACATTTCGGTAGGTACTAAAATACGTGCTTTTTAAACTGATGGCCATTTCGCGGGTATGGGTATTCTTTGCATTCAGGCGCAAAAGTAAAGAATATTAGAGAATAATGGGACGGTAAGATTACTTTTCTTTAGTTGAATGAGCTGTTTAAGCATGACAATGATTCCAAACAGTCAACCTGAAAAAAAATTGTTTTAAAAACTATTGACCCTGCTTAGTGAGAGTTTTGTGCCTTTTTTAGATGATGCAATGTTGCAATAAATTAAGGTGCATTATAGCTACTGTGCAGATTATAGTATTTGATATATTCTAATCTTTATTACATCACATTGTCTTTTGGTAGATGGGTTAAAAACAAAGATTGGTGCTGCTTATTTTGGAGGGATCGCCAGTTGATACTAGATCCCAGAACTTTTAGTCAAGTAATACCTTGCTCAAACTGTTTTATTAGTGCTTTGTATGCTGATAATGTCTTTGGAGAATCTTTTTTGAAATTGGAATTGCATAATTGCCTTGCTAA
>JBGCFT010000318.1:0-18822 GCA_045107085.1 Marinicellaceae bacterium
GGATTGAGAAAAAGATTTAAAAATGTGTCAATCAAGGCACGAAATGCAGCCTAATAACTAGTTATTAGCAAATTTTGAAACGCAGAGTGATGCTTTTTTAAACTTTTTATCTTCTTTCACTAATCGAGCAAAGGTCTCTAAGCTTTAGAATTAAACAAATTCCAGTTAATTAAGCTATGATATTATGAGTAAAACACCATGATGAATAAACAATTTAAATACAATAATACAATGCCAAAAGTAAAAATTGCACATTTGCCTACACAACTTGAATTTTTAAATAATATGTCTAAATTTCTTGGTTGTAATCTTTATATCAAAAGAGATGATTGTACAGGGCTGGCAGGAGGTGGTAACAAAGTTCGTAAACTTGAATACCTATTAGCCGATGCACAAAACCATGGAGCCGATACCTTAATCACTATCGGTGGTTTACAATCAAATCATGCAAGGCAAACTGCAGCAGTAGCCTCTAAATATACGATGGATTGTGAGTTAGTTTTAGAACATGTTTTTGGTACACCAAAAATTAATTATTGCACCAGTGGAAATATACTCTTGAATAGATTATTTGGTGCAAAAATCCATCAATTAGAAATCAATGAAGATAGTAATGCTTATGCTCAGTCACTTATTCAAAAACTCATTGATGATGGAAAAAAGCCATACTTCATTCCAGTTGGGGGCTCTAATGTTATTGGTAGTATGGGTTATGTTGACTGTGCCTATGAATTATTAAAACAAATTAAACAACAAAATTTACAAATAGATCAAATAGTCTTAGCAACAGGGAGTGCTGGGACTCAGGCAGGATTGTTAGCGGGACTCATTGCAGCAGAATCAAATTTATCCGTTTTAGGAATTTGTGTTTCAAAAAACACCCAGGAACAGAATGCTTTAGTTGAGTCTTTATTAAGAAAAATACTAAAGTTCATGCATCTTAATCCAAACTTAGCCAATGGACGAGTTTTCTGTAATGGTAATTATTTTGGTTCTGGATATGGTATAAGTAATGATTCAATGATATCAGCCGTAAAAAACTGTGCCCAATTGGAGGGTTTACTTTTAGACCCTGTTTATACGGGTAAAGCCATGGCAGGACTCGTTGATTTATGTCATAAAAATATTATACCTAAAAATAGCAATCAAATTTTTTTACATACAGGAGGTAGTCCTGCTTTATTTGCATACGGCGAAATATTTTAAATTTTCAAACTGCCATCAATGCAAAATCTATATTGTAAAAATTTATCATTGATTTATCTAAAACTTTTCTTACTGATCATTAGTGTCAATCAATATATCGACTTATAATGACTGAATGAAACATCTTATAATTATATTTTTAACAACAGTTATTATCTTTTATATATATTTGGGTATGGCATATATAACAACCATGCCTCAATCTATTAATCCAGTTGCTCTAAATGAAGAAATTGAAATTGTTAACATTATACCTCCATCAAAAAAAGAATTAATTTCTCCCAGTAAAAAGACGTCATCAACTATTCAACCAAAACAAGTTAAACTATTAAAGGATTTAAAATCACAATTATTTGCAGAAAATAATACATTAAAAAATCTCAAAGATCAGAATTTAAAATCACCTGATGTTATACCTAATATACCTTTTGAGACCAGTGATTCATTAATGAACTCTCAATTTAAATCACTCATGAGTAAACCACTCTATCCATATCAGGCCTATGTAAATAAAATTGATGGTTGGGTTTTGTTGAAACTCTTTATCACAGAAATTGGCGCTGTTGAAAATGTAGAAGTTTTGGCATCAAATCCCGAAGGCGTGTTTGAAAATATAGCTGTTAAATCTGCCTTTAAAAAGACCTTTCCAATTGATGCCAACAACTTAAATCCAAAAAAGCATACCAGAAACCTTAGAATTCAATACAAAGCGGGTGAACAGTTTTTTTAAACTATTTTATATTGTATGGATCTTTGTTTGATTGGTGGATCCAGACTGATATCATCCATTCTAAAAACATCAAATATTTGTGAATTTTAAACTGATTAAATTTCACTGCTGGTTCACAACTCAAGCGTAAACTAAGTAGTACTGAAACAACTTGATGAGACAAAAATAAACGAATATAAACTAAAAACACTCCTTACTGGCATTCTACTTATTAACGCAATTCCTGCTGTTTCTGATTCATACTGGTATCTTAAACCTACAGTTGGCTTAAGTCAGATGAACGATACAAGTGGAACATCTACAAACATTGGAACTATAGACGGAGCCATTGATATTGAGTTAGATTCTGGTTTCACACCAGGTATTGCTATTGGGAAAAAATTCAATGAAAATTGGTCAGCAGACTTTGCTTGGGAAGATAGAACCAATGACAGCGAAACAACAATTGCTGACGGTACTTTTTTTAATGAAGGAAATTATGCTTCTAGTGTTTTTTCATTCAACGGATATTATCACTTTAATTCTGCTAGTAAATGGACACCATATGTAGGCGCAGGCCTGATGTTAGGACAAGAGATTGATATCGATCTAGAGCTTAATGGTGAAGAGCTCTCCTATAGCAATGATGGAGAGACAGGTTTTCAGCTGATGTTAGGCAGTTACTATGAAATTGATAAAAACTGGGCTTTTAATGGAGATCTGAGATATGGACAGTTTTCTTCTATTGATTTAGAAGGCGAAGGCAATAATGGTTTAATCAATGGCCTTGATTATGAACTTTAACCATAGGAATCGGTATCGAATACAGATTCTAAAAATACATTTTTTTATGGGTAGAGACCGATATTTCTGTTAAGTTTATTCTTTTAACTTTGGAAATGTCTCTATCCTTTATATTGACTCAAAAATTCTTATATTAATTTTCAGATTTAATTGACATACATAACTGATTATCAGAAAGTACTCGTATAATTTATATGAAATTAGGAACTTGTCATGAGAGATCTATTAATAAAAGAATTTGATCTACCTATAGTTAAAGTTAAAGAATTAAATGGCTACGATAATAAAAATTATTTGATAACAACAACAAGCAGTCAATTCATATTTAAGACTTATAAGTTTGATTCAAAAATCCTTGATTTTATCAAAGCTGAAAATAATACTCTTTTGTTTTTAAACCAAAAACAAGCTAACAAATATCCGAAACCGATTGCGTTCTCAGACAATGAATATATAAAAACTCTTGATATTAATGGCGGATCTCACATTTGTAGAATGTTATCATTCATTAAGGGGCAATTTTTAGCAGAAATAAAACACTCTGAAACTTTATTCCAGTCACTTGGAAATTTTTTAGCTGAAACCAGTTTAGACCTTAGTGGTTATATAAATCATACTATTGCAGCTCGACAATTTGAATGGGACATTCAATACCTCAATTTAAATCAAAAATATATAAAACATATACCCTCTCATAAGGATAGAAATACTGTTAATTACTTCATCCAAAAATTTCACCAAAATGTTAGTCCATTGTTACCTGAATTACGGAAACAAGTGATTCACAATGATGCCAATGAATGGAATGTATTAAGCACAAATGGAGAAGTTTCTGGGCTAATTGATTTTGGTGATTTAGCTCACTCTCCTTTAATTAATGAGTTAGCAATTGCCATAACCTATGCTTGTTATAATAAAAAAGAACCCTTAAAGTGGGCATCCATCATTTTAAAAGCTTATAACAAAAAATGTCCTCTTGAAGAAACCGAAATAAAGATTTTATATTATTTAATAGCCGCAAGATTGGTTATCAGCGTTTGTAATTCAGCACATTCAAAGGCCAAAAACCCCAAGAATAGTTATGCAAGCTCTAGTGAGATAAATGCTTGGTCTATGCTTTATAAATGGTTAGCAATCAATCCCATCCAAGCGGAAAATAAATTTAGACTGGCTGCTAACTTCAGCATAAAAAAACCTGTTTTAATAGAGGAATTGCTAGCCAGAAGAAAAAATTTGACTGGTAAAAATTTATCGTTAAGTTATTCTGATCCTATTCATATGGATAGCTGCGCTTTTCAATACATGTATGATGTTAATGGCAATACTTTTTTGGATGCCTATAATAATATTCCCCATGTGGGTCATTGCCACCCTAAAATTGTAGAGACTGGCCAAAGACAAATGGCGCAACTCAATACCAACACACGTTATCTCTATAATCCATTAATTGATTATTCAGAAAAATTATTAACTAAGTTTCCACAATCATTGAATAAAGTTTACTTTGTTAATTCAGGCAGTGCTGCCAGTGATTTAGCCATTAGAATGGCAAAAGCACATACACAACATAATAATTTAATGGTTATGGAACATGGGTATCATGGAAACACACAATCATCAATAGATATCAGTGATTATAAATTCAATAATCCCAAGGGCCAAGGACAAAAAGACCATATAATTAAAGCCAAGATTCCTGATACCTATCGAGGGCTACATAAAACTGATGATGTCAATGCTGGTCAAAAATATGCCATTGATGCTGTTAATCAAATTCAAAACTCACATGATCCAATAGCAGCTTTTATCAGTGAACCCATCGTTGGATGTGGTGGACAAGTGCCTCTTGCTGAAGGTTATTTAAAACATGTGTATCAAGCCATAAGAAATCAAGGAGGTGTGTGTATAAGTGATGAAGTTCAAACAGGTTTTGGTCGTCTGGGCGATTATTTTTGGGGATTTGAAGCACAAAATGTCGTACCTGATATAGCAATATTAGGCAAACCCATAGCTAATGGACATCCAATGGGAGTAGTAGTTTGTAGCGAAGCTGTTTCAAATTCCTTTGATAAAGGTGTAGAGTTTTTTAGTTCTTATGGAGGCAATCCTGTTTCATGTGCAATTGCCAAAGCTGTTTTAGAAATAATAGAAGATGAAAAACTCCAAGAAAATGCTAAAAAAGTTGGCGATTACTATAAAAACCTATTAATGGAGCTACAAAAAAAATATTCATGTATAGGCGATGTTAGAGGTTCTGGTTTATTTTTAGGAGTAGAAATAATCAAAGGCAATAATATGCAACCAGATACTGACTTAGCCAGTTATATCAAAAATCAACTGAGAAAAAGAAACATACTCATCAGTACAGATGGACCATACGATAGTGTGCTCAAATCAAAACCTCCGTTGTGTTTCACCAAGCAAAATGCTAAAAAAGTGGTGAGCAATATTGATTCTGTGATTAGTCACTATTTTTCTTAGAATTAAAAATGACTTCATAAACAGTAATAATTTCAGTCTTTACTCAGAATGCATTTTTTTAAAACCATTTGACTAATAACTTAAAGATAGCTATGCTTTAAAACATTAAAAATCGAGAATGTCATGTCACTCAGTCCTATCGGAATATTTCATACAGTTATTGGTATTGTTGCACTGATTAGTGGATTTGTCCTGCTTTGGAAAGATAAGCGCATCAGCTATATTCCACTTTTAGGCAAAATATATTTGTTATCCACCTTTATTACAGCGGCTTCATCATTAACTATTTTCAGACACGGTAGTTTTAATCCAGCCCATGCACTGGCAATATTAACTTTATTGGCCGTCATTGTAGGCATGATTATTGAGAAAACGGTATTATTCAAATCTTGGAATAAATATTTTGTCAACTTGGCTTATTCAAGTACTATTCTGTTTCATTTAATCCCCACAGCAACAGAAATATTAACTCGATTTCCCAGACAAGCACCATTAGTTCAATCTCTCAATGATCCTCTGTTACATAAAACTTTTCTTGCTATCTTTGTTGTTTTTATGTGCCTTCTTATCGTACAAATGAGATGGTTGAAAAACCAAAAATAATGTCCAAAACTTTGTAAATTGCTATAAATGATTTAAGCTTATGACTAATAGCACTTAAAAAAACCGTACCCTTCAATATAAAATAGTGTTAAATATTGGAGGAAACATGGAAATTTTCATAGCGATTTTATTATTAATGATTGGATTAAAGTTACTTTTCATCATTATAGTTTTTGCTTTTTCTCCTATCATCCTTTTGTTTGCTCTAGTTTTAGGTGTTGTTACAGTAGTTTTTAGTATTATAGGTGGTATATTTTTGCTAATACTTAAGTTGCTTATTTTACCCTTTATTCTTTTTGCTATTTTACTCAATCCATTTTGCTGGGCTTGATGGTAATTCATCAGAAGAAATACTAAACAAAACATGACTTTTGGGACTATATTTTAAGCTGTAAAATTGATACTATCCGCGGTCAATAAAAACCATTGGGTACCAATTTGAAAACGTCACATTATTTTATATTACTATCACTCGTCTTTTTGGCATCATGTTCATCTGAAAAATCCACAGAGGCTTCCAAACAAAACAAAGTCGAGCCAACTACAATGACAACCGAAGAAACTCCAAAACCTTTATCACTTGCTGAAACCAACCCATTATTAAAAGAATGGATTGGCCCATTTAGCGGAACCCCTGCATTTGATCAAATGAAACTGGATCAAATAAAGCCTGCTTTTGAATATGCAATGAATGAAAATTTAAAAGAGATCGATGCAATAGCCAATAATTCCGATCCTGCCACATTTGAAAATACAATTGTTCCCTATGAAGCTTCCGGAAAATTACTCAATCGTGCCTTTACGTATTATGGTATCTGGAGAAGTAACTTATCTTCAGAAGAATTCAGAGTCATTCAAGCAGAATTAGCACCTAAATTTTCAGAACTTAACTCTAAAATCCAGCAAAATGAAAAACTATTCCAAAGGGTTAAAACAGTCTATCAAAATAGCTTGAAAAACCCGTTAGAAGCCGATCAACAAAGAGTGGTTCAATTAAATTATGACAGTTTTGCTATGAGTGGTGCTGACTTAAATAAAGAAGACAAAGCCCAATATGCTGCCATCAATAAAGAATTGTCTGGTTACTATACAAATTTTTCAAATAACATTCTTCATGATGAAGAGAACTATCCAACATTCCTAACAAAAGATCAGTTATCTGGCTTATCTGATTCCTACATCAAAGCCGCTGCAAGTTCAGCCACAGCTCAAGGACAAGAAGGCATGTACGCTGTTAACAATACGCGTTCATCAATGGATCCATTTTTAACTTATTCAGATAACCGAGAAATGCGTAAAAAAGTATGGACAAATTATTATTCGCGAGGTGATAACGGCGATGAATATGACAACAATGCCAATATTGTTAAAATTCTTCAACTGCGTAAAGAACGTGTCAATTTATTAGGCTTTGACAATTATGCACAATGGCGCTTACAAAATAGAATGGCCAAAACACCTGAAAATGCTTTGAATTTAATGCAAGCGGTTTGGCCTGCTGCGATTGCACGTGTGGCAGAAGAAGTGGCTGATATGCAAAAAATTGCTGACAATGATGGCATAACAATCCAGCCATGGGATTACCGCTATTATGCTGAAAAAGTCAGAAAAGAAAAATATGATTTAGATTCAAATGAAGTGAAACAATACCTTGAGCTAAACAACCTTACATTGGCATTACACTATGTAGCTGGTGAATTATTTAATTTTAATTTTGAAGCTTTACCTGAGGGTAAAGTCACTGTCTATCATCCAGATGTGAAGGTTTGGGAAGTGACAGATAAATCGACAAATGAGCACATTGGCTTATGGTATTTAGACCCATTTGCGAGAAAAGGTAAACGTTCTGGAGCTTGGGCTAGTGCGTTTCGCTCTCATACAACTTATTTAGGTAAAGAAACTGTTTTATCAACAAACAATTCAAACTATGTAAAACCAGCAGAAGGCGAATCTGTATTAATTTCTTGGGATGATGCAAAAACATTTTTTCATGAATTTGGACATGCGCTGCATTTCCTTTCATCTAATGTTCGATACCCAAGCTTAAATGGAGGCGTTCGTGATTACACTGAATTTCAATCACAGTTACTAGAGCGTTGGTTATCAACAGATAAAGTCATTAATCAATTCTTAAAACACCATGAAACCGGTGAGGTTATACCTGAAGAGCTCATTGCAAAAATTAAGAATGCCGCCACATTTAACCAAGGGTTTGCAACTACTGAATATTTGGCCTCCGCATTAATGGATATGGAGTTCCACATGAATGATCCATCAAACCTTGATCCAGATGCTTTCGAAAGAGAAACCCTAGAGAAGCTAAACATGCCAAAAGAATTGGTTATGCGTCACCGTTCGCCTCACTTTGGTCATGTTTTTTCTGGTGAAGGATATGCTACTGCTTATTATGGTTACATGTGGGCAGATGTATTGACTTCCGATGCAGCAGAGGCTTTTGAGGAATCACCTGGCGGTTTTTATGATCAAGAAATGGCTGCCAAATTAGTGAAGCATTTATTTGCTCCTAGAAATACAGTACCACCTGCTCAAGCTTTTAGAGACTTTCGTGGCAGAGATGCTAAAATTGATGCATTAATGCGAGATCGTGGATTTCCTGTCCCTAAAAACTGATTACATCATCAATGAAAAGCACACATGGCTTCACTGTCATGTGTGTTGTTTTCTTAAATAATTTAACAAATCCCTTTTATCCATAGGTTTAGAAAAATAGAAACCTTGTATAGATTTACATTTATGCTTTTTCAACATTTTAAATTGATTCAAATTTTCCACACCTTCGGCCAAAACATCCACACCTAAGCTTTTACCTAAGTTAAGAATACTTTTTATCAGTGTTAAGCTGTTTTTATCTGAAGTCATTCCTTGAACAAAACTCTTATCAATTTTTAATTCATTGAAAGGCAAATGACTTAAATATGAAAGTGAAGAATATCCTGTGCCAAAATCATCCAATGAAACCTCGATGCCAGACTGTCTGATCTTATCTAAAATAACACCGACTTTACTTAGATTTGATATCAACAGTGTTTCTGTGATTTCTAACATTAACTTGGCTTTTTTACAGTCGTGTTTTTTCATCAATTCAAACAGGTGATCTAAAAATTTATCATTGGATAATTGTAATATTGAGACATTCACAGCTAATCGAAATCTATTTGTTTCACTATATCTTTTCTCGCCTTCAATATATTCTTTACAGATTTCATCAAATTCTATGAAAGCATTTTCGAAAACAAACTTACCAATATCCATTATTGCTCCAGTAGACTCAGCAATGGGTATGAATTCTGATGGTAAAACTTGACCCAGTATGTCGTTATTCCAGCGTAACAAAACTTCAACACCAATAATATTTTTGGTTAACACGTCATATTGTGGCTGATAAACTAAGCTCAGTTCATCTTTACTGAGTGCATGATTTAATTCTTTTCCAATCATCGCATTTCTGGCATTTTTTTTGTCTAATAATTGCGTAAAAACAAAAACCTCACATTTCTTTCTTTTTGCTTCATACATGGCAATGTCTGCTTTACTCAACAAGGTTTCAATTTCTTTACCATCAACAGGTGCCTGAGAAATACCAATACTGGCCCGAATAGAAAATTCAAAATCATTGACCTTTATTGGTTGTCTTAACTGCGTTAGAAAACCATGGCAAAGATCTTCAGTTTTATTTTGATTTGAACCTGGAATAATTACAATAAATTCATCACCTCCTTGACGAATACATAATCCATTTGCAAACACATTTTTTAACCTTTGCGCAACTCTATAAAGTATTTTATCGCCGACTGAATGACCGTGAATATCATTGCTATTTTTAAAGTTATCTAAGTCTATAAAAATAATTGAAAATGATTCGCCAAATTTATGTTTTAAATACCTATTCTGACTTGATAAATAACGAATATTGGGCAATCCAGTTAATTGGTCGTGTTCAGATTGATAATTTAAATCTGATTTAGACTTTCTTTGTAACTGGCTTAAATGACGAAACAAACCAAATAAGATGATATTAAATCCCAACAATAATGAAGAAATCAAGCCCATAGGAACAAAAAATTGAGAAATTAATACTGATTTTTGTATTCCAGAAATAATAAATTGGCCATGCTTTCTATTAAAACTAATGGCTGCAAATAAATTATCACCCGCAGGGCTTTTCGCTTCTAAAAATGCAATTCCATGATTTGCTGACATAAATTCTTCTAATGTAAATCCAGCTTGTTTCATTAAAGCATGTGAAAAGTTTTTTAAATAATCAGGGCGCACTGGTTGACTGTATAATTGACTCAAGTTTTCAGTTTTGACAAATGAAGCAAATTGATAATAATAATCAGAATTAATAATTGAAATGCGTAATGAGTGATCAATATTTGCATTTTGCCAAGGAGAATCATTACCAGTTACTTTTATTCCTGTGGTAAAAACGGCAACTACTTGATTGTATTTATCTCGAATGCTGTAACGAACAGGAATGATCCAGCCATTAAATTCATCTAAAAAATAAGTCCGACCCATGACCAATGATTGTGATCGAAGTGCCTTATTAAAAGACCTCTTTGTTTCTTTTTTTTGTAATAAATTGGGAAGATTTTCTGTATTAAAATTTGAGGAAGAAAGAATCAATTCTCCTTCAGGGTTAGCAATGCCAATACCTGCTAATTCTGGGTTGTTAATCAACAACTTGTCAAGAAGTTGAATTGATTTCGAATTATTTTTTAAAAGACCTAACTCTAATAATCTTTCACCTGTCATGTGAAACAAGGCTTCGTTTTTATTCAATAAGGAAACAAACGATCGTGTGACAATTTTATTAGAATAAGCCAATTCAGTTTTGGCTTCTTTAATAAATGACTTCCATAAAATAGAAGATCCAAGAACGAGAAAAGATATTGAGACAATAAGTATGAACAAATATAATCTCCAGAGTACTTTACTTAATACTTCAGACATAAGATTTTACTTAAAAAATTCAGAAATTTTATTGTTTCAGTGTGATATAAAATAATCATTATTAAAGAAAGAAGCAGGATTATTAAATATTCTAACACTGTTAATTGCCCAGTGCAATTTGTGATATTAAATTGGTGGTATCAAAATGAAACAGTTAGAATAAGGTTTCTAAGATGAGCTAAATCTCTGTGCTCACAAAGATATATGCCTTGCCAAGTACCTAGATTTAATCGTTCATTTGTTATAGGAATCGATAACTCGCATCCAAACAATGAAGACTTAATGTGTGCAGGCATATCATCGTCTCCTTCGTAATTATGTTTAAAATGAAAATTTCTGGGAACCAATTTTTCTTCAAAGTTTTTAAAATCTACTCTGACTGTTGGGTCCGCATTTTCATTGATAGTAATACTGGCACTGCTGTGTTGTAAAAATATATGCAACAGTCCTACTTCAACACCTTTAAGGTGCGCTTTTATGGCATTGTTAATTTGATCTGTAATTAAATAATAACCCCTGCCTTTTGATTGAATTGTTAATTTAAATTGCTTCATTTTTTTCCATTAAAACTTTAATATCAATTAATAATCGCTTACTCAAATATAGTCGGTTTATTTTTGATCTTAGAAAAATCTACCAATTAGTGTTAAGTTTGTGCGCTTGTATTAGTTATGTTTTTAGATTATCATAAATGACATGGAATTTTCATTAAAGCGGGTTTATTTTTTGGCATCACAAATTGTTTATATAAATGAAATGCAAGTCAATCAAAACAAAATAATTCTCGTGCTGTTGCTTATTTTGACAACGGTGATGTCTCCTACAACTTTATTGGCTCAATCAATAAGCACATATCAAGCCAACATTGACCAATGTAAATCTTTGGAAGATGATCGGCCAAAAGAAGCGATTGAATTCGCTAGAAAAACCTTAGTTGAATTAAATCCCGAAACACAACCTGAAGCATATGGTCATATTCTGGGCTGTCTAGGTTGGGCACTGGCAATGAACAACCAACAAAACCAATCAAGAATTCAAGCAATCGAACTTGAAAATTTAACCAATTCTTTGACCGAATCAAAAGAAAAATCTTCATTATATATGCGAGCAGGGGGTGTTTATCATCTTTTAGGAGACAGAATAAGTGCATCAACAAATTACAAAAATGCATTTAATGTTGCAGAAAACCTTCAATTAAGAAAAGAATTAATTCCTATACTGGTCAATTTAGGTGTCCTTAATTCCGAATTAAAAGAGCACAATGCTGCCATAGACAATTACAATTATGCTCTTGAATTAATGACAGAAATTAATGATTTTAGATACAAGCCACCCGTTTTATTTAATTTAGCACTGACTTTAAATGGACAAAAAATGTACGATGAAGGCCTAGGAATGTTTCTCCAAATTGAAAAGATGATAGATGAGAATTGGCCAAAAAATAGAGTATCTCAAGTATATTCGGGTTTAGCCAGTTCGTACATCGGATTAAATGATTATTCTAATGCATTAATTTATAATAATAAAACCCTTGATATTCAAAAGGAAATCAGTTTTCAGGACAGTGTAAGAATGACAACTGAAGCTGCTCAAGCTAAAATTTTACAAGAGCTCGGTCAATCTAAATTGTCCAAAAAATACGCTGATAAAGTCTACCAATATTATATGTCAAATGATGACCAGAAAGGTTTAATATTCGGTAACAATGGAATTAATATATTGGTAAACGTCTACGAAAATACAGGTGAATTAGACAAAGTTGTCAATCTCTATAAAATTTCACTGGAACTGAATAATACCTTTCAAGAAAGTTTTAACAAAGAAAGCATTGCACAAATGCAAGCCAGGCTCATCAATAGCCAGCAACGAGAAGAGTTATTGGATTTAAAGCACAGTAATGCCATTGAAAAATTAAAAACACAACAACAGCAAGAAAAAAACAAACAAAAACAAATCAAGAATGAGAGAGAATTGTTATTTATTTCCTTGTTTGTTCTAATATTGGTATTGTTTTTAATTTGGTTGCGTGTCTTAAATATGCGACTAAAAAAACTTACTCTCAGAGATAGCTTGACCAAATTAAGTAACCGCAGAGCTTTAAAAATATGGTTAGATAGAAATCCATTAAATAACAACTCACAAAGAAAACTGTGGATGTTAGATCTAGATAACTTTAAAAAAATTAATGATCAATACGGTCATGACAAAGGCGATTTAGTCCTTATTGCAGTCTCAAAATTTCTCAAAACACTTAAATGCCAACAGAACTTTATTGGACGTTGGGGCGGTGAAGAATTTATTCTTATTACAGATGATATTAGTGATACAGAAATTCATCAATTTGCAAATTCAATACTGAATAATATTTCAAAGTTAACCATTGATCAAGAAAATCCTGAATTAAAAATTACAGCATCAATGGGCATTGCAATAGTAAATGCTCAATCAAAAAGAAATTGGGAAACCAGTTTAAATCAAGCCGACAATGCCATGTACCAAGCTAAAAACAATGGCCGCAACTGTTATGTAATTCATTCATAAACCACTGATATGTATAGCTTTTTAATCTAATAAGAAATAACAAAAAGCTATAGTATAAAAGAACCTATATAAAATAAATAATCAGCCTCAATACAAATAAAAAATAAAAAAATCTTAAATTAATCAAAAACTTTCCAAATTAATTTGCTAGAATGAGGTTAATTCATTCATTATTAATAACAAAAATTGATAGCTGGGACATGAATGGTGCGATAGAAACACAAACGAAATCAGTTTAGGAAAAGCTGACATTCGTATTAGGGTTTTTTTAAAAAATGCCCTTATACATGAGGAACTATCATGAGTTTATATCATGATTCTCAAGCCAAAGACAGTTGCGGTTTTGGTTTAATTGCCCAGTTAAAAGGTTTAAAAAGTCAAGCCTTAATAAAAACAGCGATCAGCGCTCTGACTCGCATGACCCATCGTGGCGCCATTAACTCGGATGGAAAAACAGGTGATGGTTGTGGCATTACCGTCCAAATTTCTTCAACCTTCTTTAAGCCACTTGCTCAATCATTGGGCGCCAATCCTGAATCATTACTCGCTGTTGGTCAACTCTTTCTTAATCCTAATAAATCACAAGCCAATCTTTCAAAGAAAATACTAGAAAAAGAGTTAAAAAAAGAGACGCTACAAATCATTGGTTGGCGAGAAGTGCCAATCAATCAAGATGTCTGTGGTGAAGTGGCATTAAAAACCTTACCTTCAATTGAACAAATATTTGTTCAAGCGCCTGCTGGTTGGGGCAAAGATGACTTTGAAAGGCGTTTATTTATGGCCAGAAGACGGGCTGCAGATAAAATCAAAGACGATCAGTATTATGTCTGCTCGCTATCCAATAAGTTAATTGTTTATAAAGGCTTGGTTATTCCTAAAAATTTAGGTTTATTTTATCCAGATTTAACACATGCAAAAATGCAGTCATCGATTTGTTTGTTTCATCAAAGATTCTCAACCAATACCGCTCCACATTGGAAATATGCTCAACCCTTTAGGTATCTTGCCCATAATGGCGAAATAAATACCATTCAAGCCAACAGAACCTGGGCAAAATGTCGAAGAAAAAAACTCTACACGCCTTTGATTTCAGATCTACCAAGCTTGAGTCATTTGGTCAATCAAACAGGATCCGATTCCTCTTCATTAGATAATATGCTAGAAGTATTATTAGTTGGAGGCATGGATATTTTCCGTGCATTGAGGTTATTGGTTCCACCTGCATGGAAAAATCGTAAAAATATGGATGTGCATTTACGGGCCTTTTATGAGTTTAATTCAATGCACATGGAAGCATGGGATGGGCCAGCAGGAATCGTCATGACCAACGGTGAACAAATTGCTTGTACACTGGATAGAAATGGACTTAGACCCGCTCGATATGTCATCACTAAAGACAATATTCTCACTGTGGCCTCCGAAGTGGGTGTCTGGGATTATAATGAAGAAGATGTCATAGAAAAAGACCGAGTAGGACCTGGTGAAATGTTAGCAGCAGACATGACTACTGGAGAAATTTGGCGCAGCACTAAAATAGATGATTTATTAAAAAACAGACAACCGTACTATGAGTGGTTGCGAGAAAACACGATTCGACTGCGATCCAATAGAAAGTTAGAACGCCAAGGAGCCGATAATTATATAGCTGATGATTTGAAAAACATTTCCTGTTATCAAAAGTTATTTAATCTTTCGGTTGAAGAAATTCAACAAATCCTGAAAGTAATGGCCAATCAATCTCAAGAGGCCACCATTTCTATGGGTGATGATACTCCAGTTGCTGTATTATCGACTAAAAGAAGAAGTTTGTTTGATTATTTTCGACAACAATTTGCACAAGTGACCAATCCACCTATTGATTCATTGCGTGAAAAATCAGTCATGTCGCTAGAAACGTGTTTGGGTCAAGAGCACAATTTATTTCAAGAAACCAATAACTTAGCCTATCGTGCCATTATTTCTCAGCCAATATTGAATTTTGCTAAGCTGCAACAGATTAAATTACTGGACCAAAAGTATTACCAATTTAATCAACTTTCTCTTAATTATTCGATCAATGAGTCACTCAAGGAAGCAATTTTAAAATTATGTGATTCAGCCGTTAATCTGATCCAAATGGGTTGTGTTATTTTACATTTAACCGATAGAGATATCCGCAAAAACACTGTTCCTATTCATGCTGCATTGGCTGTAGGTGCTGTTAATAAAAGATTAATTGAAGAAGGCATTAGATTGGATGTTAATATAATAGTTGAAACCGCGACAGCAAGAGACCCTCATCATTTTGCTGTGTTAATTGGCCTGGGTGCCACTGCTGTTTATCCTTATCTTGCTTTGCAAACTATCAACCAACTGCACATAGAAAATAATTTTGAATTTGGTATGTTAAAAGCCAGAGAAAATTATTTTCAATCTTTAAAAAAAGGATTATTGAAAATACTATCCAAAATGGGTATTTCTACCATTGCAAGTTATCGCAATGCTTATTTGTTTGAAATATTAGGATTAGATCAATCTGTATTGGATTTGTGCTTTTATCGGACACAATCAAGAATTGGCGGCGCTACTTTTGAAGATATAAATGACGAATCACTGTACTCTCATCGGTGCGCTTGGAACCCACAAATTGACGTAAAAAGAAGTGGACAATTAAAATATGTTCATGGCGGTGAATACCATTGTTACAACCCAGATGTGGTCAGTTTATTACAAAAAGCTGTCAATTCTAGAGATATTGATGATTATAAACATTTTTGTTCTACTGTTAATAACCGCCCTGTGGCAACATTAAGAGATCTGTTAGGTTTAAATTTTTCACAACAGAAATTGGACTTAAAACACATTGAGTCCACAGCTGAAATTCTTAAGCGTTTTGATTCTGCAGCCATGTCAATTGGTGCATTGAGTCCTGAAGCTCATGAAGCATTAGCAATGGCTATGAATACGTTAGGTGGTCGATCTAACTCAGGAGAAGGTGGTGAAGACCATAACCGTTTCAACACACTAAAAAACTCAAAAATTAAACAAGTAGCATCAGGCCGTTTTGGAGTCAGCGCCCACTATTTAGTGCACGCAGAGGTTATTCAAATCAAAGTCGCTCAAGGCGCAAAACCAGGAGAAGGTGGACAGCTTCCTGGTAATAAAGTCACAATGGAAATTGCTAAGCTCAGAAATGCTGCTGCTGGCACAACATTAATCTCACCACCGCCTCATCACGACATTTATTCAATCGAAGATTTATCGCAATTAATATTCGATTTAAAACAAGTTAATCCAAAGGCATTAATCTCAGTAAAATTAGTCTCAGGACCAGGTGTTGGCACCATAGCCGCAGGGGTGGCCAAAGCTTATGCAGACATGATAACCATTGCAGGACATGATGGTGGAACTGGAGCCAGTCCTTTGACATCAGTTAAATACGCAGGCAATCCTTGGGAAATTGGATTAGCTGAAACCCATCAGGCTTTGATTGAAAATAATTTGCGTAACAAAATCTGTTTACAAGTCGATGGTGGTTTAAAAACTGGATTAGATGTCATCAAAGGCGCCATATTGGGCGCAGATAGTTTTGGGTTTGGCACGGGTCCAATGGTGGCTTTGGGATGTAAATATTTGCGCATTTGTCATTTAAATAATTGTGCCACGGGCATTGCAACTCAAAATAAAACCCTCAGAGATTTTCACTTTCATGGACTACCAGAAAAAGTCATGACTTATTTTAGTTTTGTCGCTGATGAAGTGCGCTTTTGGCTAACTAAACTTGGCATTCACAGTCTAAATAAACTCATAGGTCGTACTGATTTGTTGAAATTACTACCAGGGCAAACCAACAAACAATCCCACCTTGATCTTCAGCCTATTTTGTTGGCAGCTAAAAGACCATTAAATTCTGATAAATCAGCCCCACACTATCTCAATAAGCGCAACCGACCGTTTGATAAAGGCACTTTAAATCATCAGATTTTAATGGAGTTTATGACCCAAGAATCCTCAAAAAAGATAAATTTGAACTATAGAATAAAAAATTATGACCGTTCAGTTGGAGCCAAAGTTTCAGGATATGTGGCGTCAAAATATGGATTCAACACTGATCATAATGCAGTTCAATTAACCATTCAATTCAGAGGAATTGCTGGCCAAAGTTTTGGTGTTTGGAATCACAATGGAATTGAGCTAAATCTTCAAGGAGATGCCAATGATTATGTTGGCAAAGGCATGTCAGGAGGGCTTATTAGTATTTATCCAAGAGAAAATATTCAATACATACCCAGTCGTAGTGCGATCATAGGAAATACCTGTTTGTATGGAGCAACAGGAGGCAAACTATTTGCAGCAGGTCAAGCTGGTGAAAGATTTGCTGTAAGAAATTCTGGAGCCATTTCAGTCATAGAAGGCGTTGGTGATCATGCTTGCGAATACATGACAGGTGGAACTGTAGTCATTTTGGGGCCCGTTGGTGAAAATTTTGCAGCAGGTATGACTGGAGGTAAAGTCTTTGTTTTTGATGATTTTGAGTTGTTGGAACAAAAAACCAATTTAGAAACAGTAAAAATCATCTCTTTAACTGACCATGTCAATGAGACATATGAAAGTGAACTCAAGCTTTTATTAATTGAGCACATAGAAAAAACAAATAGCCGATGGGCGCAAAAAGTCATTAATAATTTTGACAATTATGTTGATGGTTTCAAAGTCGTTGTCACTAAAGATAGCCATAAAGTCAAAAATATAGAACCCTTACAACTTCTCTCATCTTCAGCCCATGTTGGAGGTATATCTCCATGAATAAAATTAAAGACAAATTTAGGCTCGGAGATAATTTGAATTTTTTACAGCACAACAGAGAATTGGCTGTAAAAAGACAAGCCCAAACCCGTACCAATGATTTTTCTGAGATTTATCAAGACAAACAAGAATCTGATCTTATCATTCAGGCCGATCGCTGTTTAGATTGTGGCAATCCATATTGTGAATGGAAGTGCCCTCTGCACAATTACATTCCTGATTGGTTAGATCTGGTGGCTCATGAAAAATTTGATCAAGCCGCACAATTGATGCACCAAACTAACCCATTACCTGAAATTTGCGGAAGGGTGTGTCCACAAGATCGTTTATGCGAGCAAGCGTGTACATTAAACACAGGCTTAGGGGCAGTAACCATTGGTGAGATTGAAAAAACAATCGCAGATAAAGCCATAGATAATAACTGGCGGCCCGATTTATCAAAAGTCATAGCAACTGATAAAAAAGTTGCCATCATTGGAGCGGGTCCAGCTGGGCTTGCTTGCGCTGAATATTTAATTAGAAAAGGAGTCAAACCCACAGTTTACGATAAATATCCTGAAATTGGTGGGTTGCTCACCTTTGGCATACCTGAATTTAAACTAGAAAAACACATATTAAGTAAGCGAAAAAAATACCTAGAAGACATTGGAGTTCAATTTGAATTAAACACAGAAATTGGAAAACACAAAAGCATAGAATTATTACAATCAGAATAC
>JBGCFT010000319.1:0-3239 GCA_045107085.1 Marinicellaceae bacterium
GAATGAAATATAAGTTTTTAATATATATATCATACAGTTACTCAATTCCTGTTGGAGAGCCGTTAGAGCAAGAGATTCTTAAAAGAGGAGATCATGTTAAATGGTTTTGTGATACTGAGGAGGGCAAAGTAAAGTTATTTAGAAATTCAAATCTTTTAACAACAATCAAACAAGCTGTAAATTATAAACCAGACATAGTCCTTTCTATTACAAATAGCGTGCCTGATTTTATTAGGGGGATTAAAGTACAGGTTTTTCATTGGTTTTATGCCAAAAAACGGGTCTCTAAAATCAACAAGTTCAGCCATTTTAAAATCCGCGGTTTTTATGATTTGTATTGTACTCAAGGTCCATCAACAACCCATTATTTTAAAGAATTATCACAATTACATGGCTATTTCAATGTGCAAGAAACAGGTTGGCCAAAAGTTGATGGCTTGTTCAAACAGTCTGATAATCAAGAGCATGCCAGGAACAATATACTGATCTCTTCGACGTTTACAAAATCTTTAAGTCTAGCTTATGACGATTCTTTTTATCATGAAATTAAAGCTCTGATTAGAACTAGAAAATATAATTTCCACATGATTTTACATCCCAAAATACCCAGTCAAATAGTCAAAAAATGGAAAAAATTAACTGGTAAACATTTCACTTATTTCAATACAACTGATTTAAACCCTATTCTTTTAAATAATGCATTGATGATTTCTGACACATCATCAGTGATATCAGAGTTTTTATTACTCAAGAGGCCAGTAATCGCCTACAAAAGCCCAATTAGAGAAGATCACTTAATTAATGTTGACGCTTCTGAAGATTTGGCACAAAGCATCGAAGATACATTTCAACTGAATCACAATTTACTATTAAAAATTGAAGACTATATTCAAGAATTACATCCATATCAGGATGGAAAATCAAGCCAAAGAGTGATAGATGCTTCTATCGAATATTTACATAAAGATAGATCCAATATACCAGCTAAACCATTAAATTTATTTCGAAAAATAAAAATTAGATTTAAGCTGAGATATATGACATTTAAGTCTTATAGTTAACATTTTGTTAAAAAAACTTAAATTTTCAAATTCTCCTATTAGGTTTTTATTGTTTGGCTAGAATTCAATGAGATATTCTATTGCTGATGAGTTATACTTAATCCTTTAAATACAGCACTATTGACACAAGATACAAAGTGTCAAAGTATACGAAGAAAATATCAAGAGGTTGTTTAAATGAAGGTAGTTATTTTATTATTGGTTTTTAGTACGCAAGTTTTGGCACAGTTGCCACTTTTAAAGGCAAAACTGAATTTGCCAGCAGTCGATGTTGAATTAGAACTTGCAAAAGATGCGCAGTTTACAAACAAGGACCGGCCGCTAAGATTTGCTGTTTCTACAGAGGTTGAAGATATCTATGTGTTGAGTAGGGAATCTAGTGGTGGCCAATGGGACCAGTTGAATGATGGATCATGGGTTTGGAGATTTGAAGCCTATGCAGAAAGTGCCAAATCATTGGGGTTTGGATTGTATGATTTTTACATGCCACCGACTGCAGAATTGCGATTTTATGATTGGTCTGGAGAACTAGTAAAAGGACCTTTTAATGATCAAAAAAATAAGCCACATAAACAGTTATGGCCAGGACCAATTATTGGAGATACTGTCGTTGTCGAACTATCTGTATCTAATAAATACAAAGATTATGTTTCTTTTTCTATTAAAAATATTTCCAGAGGCTATAAAAGTATATGGAATGATGTAGAGTTAATCCCAAAATTAGGAGCCCAAAAATTTTGGGAATCAAACGATGATTTTGCCTTAAAAAGTGGCAGTTGCAATGTCGATACAATTTGTGATGATGGTGATGATTGGCGAGATCAAATTAGTTCTGTTGGAAGATATACCATCACACGGTCTAATGGTACTTTTCTTTGTACTGGACAAATGATTAATAACACAGCTAATGATGGTAAAGCCTTATTTTTGACAGCTAATCATTGTGGATTCAATAATTCAAATGCCGCTTCCATCAATCTGTGGTGGAACTATGAATCCAGAATGTGCCGAGCACAAGGATCAAGTTCAAGCGGGTCTCCAATTTCAACCAATAGTTTTAATGACACGCAATCAGGGTCAACATTTCTTGCTAGCTTTGCTACCAGTGATTTTGCCCTTTTGGAATTAGATCAAATCCCTAATGCTGCCTACGAAATTTTTTATACCGGTTGGGATAGGCGTGATATGGCAACAAATTCAGCAGTGGGTATTCATCACCCTAGTGGGCACGCAAAGCGCATAAGTTTTGAAGATGACCCAACTTCAATTACTTCTTATTTACAATCAAATTCTGGTATCCGTTCGCATATTAGAGTGACTGATTGGGATAAAGGTACGACTGAAGGGGGTTCATCTGGATCAGGTTTATGGACCAGTGATAAATTATTAATAGGACAATTGCATGGTGGTTTTGCTGCTTGCGGAAACAATCGCGATGATTGGTATGGGCGTTTGTTTCGATCATGGACAGGGGGCGGATCTTCTACCAATAGATTAAGTAATTGGTTGGACCCTATTAATACAGGAGAGCAAACACTTCAAGGATTGGGAGATTGTTCTGCAATATCAGTTACTATTAATCACTCAAGCAATGCTGATGTCATTGGTGAAACACAAAGTTTTTCAGCTTCAGTTACAGGTGGGCAAGCACCATATGAATACGTTTGGGACATCAATGCTGATGGTGAATCTGATGGCTTTGAATCAAGTTTATCAGCAACCTATTCGCAAAAATATATTGATAATGTGACAGTGACAATTGTTGATAGTGAGGGTTGTACTGGAAACGGAACTAAAGCGGTTGTTATAGAAGCACCTAGCATTGAGGTACAAAACACCGGAACGATGACTCAAATGTGTGGTAATGATGATGCTTTCGTTGATCCTGGTGAACGCTGGAACATTCCAGTGACCTTACAGAATAATGGTTTTGTTTCTGCCAATAATGCCCATGCGGTTTTTGCAAAAGGCACTTCTGCTAGCAATCAAAATAGTTTGATTTCCGATAGCTTTGGGAATTCAATAGGTAGTTGTAGTCGTCAATTTATTGATATTTCAACAACAGGCACTGAGGTAAAATTAGTAGACTCTAACTCAGGTGATATTTATCCTGCTCAAGATGAAGGGGCTGGAGTGGTGAACTTAAGTCAAGCATTTGATTTTTACGGGCAAACAATA
>JBGCFT010000032.1:0-2759 GCA_045107085.1 Marinicellaceae bacterium
ATTTGCATGCCAGGTGATTGAATCAAAAATCGTATGTTATCTAATTTAATTTCATCGCCTATTGAGATGGATTGTTTTGTGACCTTTTCGCCATTAACAAAAGTGCCATTAGAAGAATCTAAATCTTCAACTTCTAAGCCATCAGCTAATACAGTAACCACCGCATGTTTTCTGGATATACCATCAACATTAACAAAAATATCATTATCTGAATGTCTACCTAATGAAGTTTTGCCTCTCAGAGGGAAAGTTTTTCCAAAGTAAACACCAGAAACACCTCTTAAAACGAATTTAGGCAATGCCATTCTGATTCTGGTTCTGTTATCGTCTTCTTTTTCTTCTTCATCACCGGTAATTTTACAGTGGACTTGTGCAATAATCATGAGATCACCATCACGCACTTCCTTTTTCTCTTTTACAAGTCTTCCATTAACTGAGGCCATACAAGCAGGATTATCAATATGCAATGAATAATCGTTACCATCTTTGACAATTCTTGCGTGAATGGCATTCATGCCAACAGCTTCAATTTTAATGTTTGCCTCATCAGAACTTCCAATTGTAAAACTGTCTCCAATTAATTCAAAATCTTTATGTTCGTTGTGCGGGAATACCAATTTCATAGTCTATTGTCCAATAAATGTTATTTGGTAAAATTATACCAACAAGTCAGGTCATACTTAAAGCATAATTAGCATAATTAGTGGCTTTATTGTTATCAAATGATATAATCACGCCAAATTTAATCAGTGTAGTCTACTTGCCTAATCTGATTTACAATATAATCATTATCAGAGAAAATATTTATGAAAATTTTAGTCGCTATAAAACGCGTCGTTGATTATAACGTGCGTGTTCAAGTCAAACCTGATGGTTCAGGTGTTGCAACTGACGGTGTAAAAATGAGCATCAACCCTTTTGATGAAATCGCCATTGAGGAAGCTTTGCGCATCAAAGAAGCTGGCAATGCATCTGAAGTTGTGGTTGTTTCCATAGGCCCAAATACAGCACAACAACAATTAAGAACAGCATTAGCAATGGGTGCCGATCGTGCTATATTAATTGAAAGTGACACTGAAATTCAATCATTAAAAGCCGCCACGAGTTTACTCAATGTAGTTCACTCAGAACAACCTGGTTTAGTTATCATGGGTAAACAAGCCATTGATGACGATAACAATCAAACCCCTCAAATGTTGGCTACTTTGTGGCAAAGACCTCAGGCCACATTTGTATCTAAATTGGTCATTAACGGTGAAACCGCTTTAGCAACCCGTGAAGTGGATGCAGGTTTAGAAACCATAGAAGTCACATTACCCGCTGTCATTTCAACTGATTTAAGACTAAACGAACCACGATTTGTCAAACTTCCTGATATCATGAAAGCCAAGAGAAAACCACTGGATATCATGAATTTATCTGAAACTTTAGGTGACTTTAGTGACAACGAATTAGAGATTAAGCAATTCGAATCTCCAGAACCAAGAGAGAAAGGCGTCATGGTAGAATCTGTTGATGAACTGGTATCACTATTAAAAGAAAAGGGGTTAGTATAATGAGTAAAATTCTTATTCTCGCACAACACGATGGGGTTTCAATTAACCAAGGAACAGCCAAGGCCGTTACTGCTGCCAAACAAATTGAAGGAGCAACAATTGACTTAGTGATTTTTTCAGACAATGTTGACACAATCGCTGCAGAAGCAAGCAAATTAGCAGACGTTAATACCGTACATGCAGTTAGCACATCTACCGATCAATGGAAATTAGCTGCTGGCATTGTTCCAAAAATTGCAGAAATGGCCAGTGATTACAGCCATGTTTTTGGACCATCTACTACCTTTGGTAAAGACGTTATGCCTTGTGTTGCTGCACTATTGGGATTAAATCAAATCAGTGATATCATGCAAGTAATTGATGCTCAATCTTTCAAACGCCCTATTTATGCAGGTAATGCTGTGATAACTGTCTATGCACCGCAAGACAAAATAGTAGCAACAATCAGAACTGCTTCATTCAAAACCAATGACATGACATCAGGTACAGCCAGTATTGAAAGCCATGATAACTATAACGACCAAACCGATACTAAGTTTGTAGAATTGCAATCTGGTAACTCTGAAAGACCTGATTTACAAACAGCCAGCAAAGTCGTTTCTGGTGGCCGCGGTTTAGGAAGTGAAGAAAATTTTGAAATCATGTACAACCTTGCTGACAAAATCGGCGCAGCAACTGGCGCCTCAAGAGCAGCAGTTGATGCTGGCTATTGTCCTAATGAAATGCAAGTCGGTCAAACAGGTAAAATAATTGCACCTGAACTTTACATGTGTTTCGGCATATCTGGAGCCATTCAACATTTAACAGGCATTAAAGATGCTGGAACAATAGTAGCCATTAATAAAGATGCCGATTCTCCTATTTATGAAGTAGCAGATATAGGATTAGTTGGAGACTTATTTAAAGTGGTGCCTGAATTAATGGAAAAACTTTAATCAGAAAGAATATAAAATTCTGAATATTTAAAATTTTAAGGGTTCTGATTTGAACCCTTTTTTTTATCTCAAGCCTCTTAAATTGTAGTCAAATCTAATATTGCTGGTTTCCAGATAACTTAAATTACTAGAGACCTTTGCTTGATTATGAAGGATTGAGAAAAAGATTTAAAAATGTGTCAATCAAGGCACGAAATGCAGCCTAATAACTAGTTATTAGCAAATTTTGAAACGCAGAGTGATGCTTTTTTAAACTTTTTATCTTCTT
>JBGCFT010000320.1:0-3903 GCA_045107085.1 Marinicellaceae bacterium
CTGAACCAAATGAGCGATGTTGATAACTATTTTAATTTTTTAGTGAGCCGATATGCAAACTAAATATATACTGTTATTTTTATGCGTCTCATTGTTAATTTTTCTATATTTTATTCAAAGTAAAGACTCCCATGATTCACAAATTGTGGAAGTAATTGAACCTAAAAAAAACAATCCCAGTTCGGTTGATTTACAACCAATTGACAAAGAAGAGATAACACAATCAATACAAAATGTCCCAGTCAACAAAAACAATACTGAAGAGATAACCACTCCCATCAAAGAAGAGTTGATTTATTCCTCAGATCCAGTAGTCAATGCTTATACCGTATACAAACAACACGAATACTGCTACGGTCAGCTGGAAAACAGTAACAGTCAATCTGTCTACCTGCGCGGTTTTTTACAAAGAATGGAAAAACAACAAGCCGAATTTTTTGAAAACTACATAGACTATTGCAAAGAGCTAGATCGCCAGAATCCAGAGTATTCTCTTTCAAACAAAGATCAAATGCTATCTAAAATGAAAAATGCCAAGGCCAATAGCTTATGGGGACAAATCTTAACCAAAGAAATTAAAGTCGAAGATTTGACGCCGAATGAAATCCAAAGTTTGCTAAAAAGTAACGACTTTAATATCTTACAAGATGCACCGCAATACTTTGAAGAACATTATCTTGAAGTCATACATTGGGACTTAGAGAGCTATTTAGGTAACCACGATTATGATTATGTCAATTACATCAGGCAACTGGCACATCAAATGTACTTATGTAATATTGGAGCCGATTGTCAACCCAACAGTTCTGTAATGGTGGGCTTGTGTTACCAGAACGTCTCTGCTTGCGGCTTAGATTTTGATGGCTATGTCAATAATTCACTTACCCCAGGCCAACAAGCCGATATAGATTTAGCTCTAATATATTTAAGTAATCAATACCAATAAATTTATATTAAAAAGCATTAGAGAGTTTTGCATAAGTCTGGGACAGTGAAAAAAAGAATGAAAAAAGCACCAATTAAGGCAAAAAACGAGTCTAATAGCTCGCTATTAGCGAATTTTTTAACGATGCGTGGTGTTTTTTACAACTTTTTAACACGTTCCATGACTTGTGCAAAGCTCTCCATTAGTTTTAAAAGACTTCCTCCACAATAAATATGGCTTGCATTCTTGTGGGCATAATTGTTATTTTATTTTTTAATATTTTTAAATAAACCTAAACAGAAGTTTATGTAAGAATTAATTGATGAGAAGGATATAAAAAATTTCAAGTCTTTATAATTTTAAAATAATAAATCTAGAAAAATGAGAAAATAAAAATTGTGGCTTTCATATTTTATCCACATTTTCTGCATACTTGAAAACTAGTATGGACGATGAAAATAATGATATCTCGAAATTTAATTCGGATAAGAATTATTAAATTTTACAAAACCTATAAAAAAGAGCTAACTAATGAAAACACTGATAACATCAATCTTACTATTTTTTCTATCATACTCAACAGCATATGCTGGCACTCCTTTGAATGTCACACTGACATCTGTTCCTGATTCTAACAGCTTGGATGCCTATGCTATTTTTGAATTTTCAGCTGACAATGCTAACACTTTTGAATGCAAATTAGATGATGAAGTCTATGAAGAATGTAATAGCCCTAAAACGTATATCTCCTTATCACAAGGTTTACATCAATTTTCAGTCAGAGCATTTGATGAAAGTAATGTGAGTGGTAACGCCACTATTTACAATTGGGAGATTCAAAATATTTTTGAAACTACTAACTCTGATTTACTACCCACTTCGGTTATTCCAGATTTTGTTGCGCCAAATAGCTGGAGAGGGATATTTCGTATTAATTGTGATTTTTCTCATTCGAGCTACAATGACCCAATCGTATTTCCAAACCAACTCAACCGAGCACACCTTCATCGATTTTATGGCAATACCATCATAGATCATACCACAACAACCGAATCTTTAATTAGTGAAGGAGACTCTTCTTGTCAAGGCAATAAATTAAATTTATCAGGTTATTGGGTTCCAGCATTGTTGGCTCCGCATTATGATAATAATGGTGAGATTATACTTGATGATCAAGGTGAGCCCTCCTGGATTCCAGTGCCAGCAGTTGTTGGTGACGACATAGATGTTCACGAAATATTCTACTATTCAGGTGGTGTTGATGACTTAGAATCTATTCAACCCCTTCCAGTTGGATTAAAAATGATAGCTGGTGATCATATGTCTACTATTGGTCATGAACAAGACACATCTATTGTAAGATGGCACTGTCAATCATGGGAGTCAAATGAATTTGAAAACCCAAACTTCAGTGCCAGTATTCCAGAATGCGTTGCACCAGATAGAGTGAGACTTGATATATTTTTCCCCAGTTGCTGGAATGGCGTTGATCTCGATTCTCCAGATCATAAAAGTCACATGGCTTATCCTTTAGATAGTGGAACTAATGAAGGCATAATTTGCCCCGAAACACATCCTATTCCTGTTGTTCGTCCAAGTTATCATTATGCCTTTGGCGTTAAACCAGATGTATACGAACCAGTTTCAAGGTCCAGCAAAGGTTGGCGTTTAGCATCAGATCATTATTTTGTAGATGATAACAATCCAGGTGGTTTTTCTTTACATGGTGATTGGATTAATGGATGGCACCCAGCTGTTATGCAAGCAATACTCGATTATTGTATTAAAGGTGAATATGATTGCCACGATGGTAATCTAGCCAATGGGTTCAGATTATCTAATACGCAAGCAGGAACACAAGTTGAACCTGCAGTCATTAACAGTGGAAGGGGAACTGGCGAAGCTGAAAACGGTATAGACTTATGGGTAGAATTAACCAACAATCAAAATATGGTTCAAAACAATACAGAGGTGGAATACGTTATTAAAATTGGTAATAATAGCTCTAAAGATGCAACTGATGTTCAAGCGATTTTTGAATTACCGCACCAGTTATCTCAATTATCATGGTCTTGTAACTCTAGCATTAATTTAAATTGTCCAGACATATCAGCAGTTGAGGATACATTACACTTTAATTTAGCTACAAATGAATTATTAACTTTTTACCTAGAGGGTTTAGTAGATACTTCAGAGGAATTAGAAATAGTTTTAGAAGCCTCTCTTATAACTCCTCAAGAGTTTTTTGACACAAACAGTTCAAATAACAATGCTGCAGATCGTGATAGCATGGGTATTTTTGGAAACAGTTTTGAATCTAACTAGCCAATTAAGTTTATAATAGAGACCTTTGCTTAATTCATAGGTCAAGTTAAAAAGCGTAAAAATTGCCTTTACACTTATTGTTTAAAGGCAATTTTATTGAGAGTTAACTCCTGTTTTTAAAATTATTATAATGTCCCCTCATATTCAAATTCTATAAACAATCATCTAGTCATTTCCAATGAATATTTGGTTTTTAACCAAGTATCAATTTTCCTCAATATGCTTATCTTTTAAATGAATTTTATGCTTTCATTTGCACGATCAGCAAATTTTTTGCCATTCCTATGAGGTTACCAAAATTTTGAAGCCCTTAAATAAGGGCTCCATTGTTTTTGGCTTTTTTACCCCAAATCAGCAATAAAATTAATTCAATAAAGACCAGAGTGAGCAATGATAAGGCAATCGCTACAGCAATTAAAGAGGACAGTCTGAGAAAGCAATCAAAACAAAAGGTTTTTCTACAATAAAATCAACACATCCAATGAAATAATGTGGATGCATCATACCATTTGGTTAGACAATCGTCCTGTAGCACAAGTGAGATCTTCTTATTCTAACGGATCTATTAATTCAACTAATATATATTATATCTTAACAGACCACCTCAATACTCCAAGAAAAGTAACGGATGCAAATGGTTTGGTACTATGGAG
>JBGCFT010000321.1:0-20939 GCA_045107085.1 Marinicellaceae bacterium
CAAAAAAACTCAATCATACTCCTGTAAAGGCGATACGATCTGCCATACAATCAGGTAATTCAACAACGATAGAAACAATAAAAACATTGCTCAAATTAGAGAGTAATTGGGACAAAAATAATGACACCTGAAATTAAATCAAGATTACAAACTGCCGCTGAAAGGTATGAGGAAATCGCCATGCTTATGTCGGATCCAGATGTCATGTCTAATCAAAATCAATTTCGCGATTTATCCAAAGAGTATGCCAGCCTTGAAGACTTGGTAAAAACATTTTCAGACTTTGTAGAGGCCGAACAAGAAATTGATGAAGCCAATGAAATGATGAGTGATCCTGAATTAAAAGAATTAGCACAAGAAAGTCTTGATGAAGCCAAACTTAATTTAATTAAGCATGAAAAAGCCTTAAATATATTGCTCATCCCAAAAGATCCGGATGATGATAAAAATATTTTTCTTGAGGTCAGAGCTGGAACCGGTGGTGATGAAGCATCAATTTTTTCAGGTGATTTATTTCGGATGTATAGCCGCTACGCAGAATCTAAAAAATGGTCTATCAGCATTGTCAGCGTCAGTGAAGGAGAACATGGTGGCTTTAAGGAATTGATTGCTAAAGTCGATGGCGATGGTGTCTATTCTCGTTTAAAATTTGAATCTGGAACACACAGGGTACAAAGGGTTCCTGCAACCGAATCACAAGGGCGTGTGCATACTTCTGCTTGTACCGTAGCAATTTTACCTGTGGTCGATGCTGTTGAGGCTGTTGATATTAATCCTGCTGATCTCAGGGTAGATACTTTTAGAGCTTCAGGAGCTGGTGGTCAACACGTGAACAAAACCGATTCAGCCATTCGTTTGACTCATTTGCCCACAGGCATAGTAGTTGAGTGCCAGGATCAACGGTCACAACATAAAAATAAAGCCAGAGCCATGGTATTGTTACAATCACGCATTACCAATATAGAAAAAGACAAACAAGAGTCTGAACAAAGTGAAGCCAGAAAATTACAAGTTGGTTCAGGCGATCGTTCACAAAGAATCAGAACTTATAACTATTCACAAGGTCGAATAACCGATCACAGAATTAACCTAACCTTATATAAGTTATCAGAAGTGATGGATGGAGATATTGATCAAGTTATAGAACCATTGATTCAACAAAGCCAAGCAGATTCACTTACTGAAACTAACTAAATTTATCGGGACATTTATGACTAAGACAATTAAATTATTCTTATTGACTGCAATTATTTTATTGGGTGCTTGTCAACAAAATCCAAAGCTAACCCAAACAGTTGATAGTAACACGAACTCAGATGTGGCTGAAATATTAAAAATCATCACAGTAGAAGCGATAAAAGAACAAGATTTTTTGCAAGCCCAAAGAAGTATTACTGCATTAATTCTTAGTAACGACAATAGTGCTTGGGAGTTTATTTACTCAGCCATAATTACATTACCACAAGAAATGGGCTTAGAAATCATTGAAGGCTCCTTGGCAATGGATTCAGTAAAAAACTCATCAGAGCAATTATTTGGCATTGCTAAAACTTATATTTCTTACAAAGACTATGAAAAGGCAATGGAATTAATCAATAAATCCATTGCTCTTAATGATAAAAATCTAGATGCTCGATTTTGGAGAGCTCGATTGTTGACCATATTGAAACAATATGATCAAGCGAAGTTAGATTTTGATTACTTAATAAAAAATGCGCCACAAAATTACGAATACGCCAATCAGTATGCCAGTTTTTTACAAGAAACAAAACAGTATATTCAAGCACAAGATTTATTGGCGAAACAAGAACCCAATATTGAAAATTTATTCAGAAGGGTCATTTTTAATCTACAAGCGAATAATATTGAACCGGCCAACAACCTGTATCAAGGCTTAAAAAACTTTGAAGTGGATGAAACTCTGTCTAATAGAAAAAACTTTTTAGTGGCTGAAGCTGGCTATTTTTTAGAAAAACCTGAGGAAAGCTTATCATATTATAAAAAAGTTTTGGGTGGTGACAGCTATCTCGATGCACGCGAAATGATGAGCTTAATTTTATACGAAACTGAAAAATACGATGAAGCTAAAGAAGTACTTCATCAATTACAAAATGCTGAGGAAAAATATGCTGTCAAAGCCTATCGTTTAGAAAGCCAAATTAACAAACTACAGAACGACCCTGAGGCTGCAATGGACACATTAAACAGAAGCCTTGAATTACTGCCTAATAATGCCATACTTCTTTATGATCGAGCCATGCTGAACGAAAGCATGGGAAAAATGGACCTTGTCGAAGAAGATTTATTGCAGATATTAGAGGACGATCCTGAAAGTGCGGATGCACTCAATGCCCTGGGATATTCTTTGGCCGATAATGATTTAAAGCTGAATAAAGCGCTAGAATATATTCAAAAAGCCTTAGAGTTATCTCCAAATAATCCTGCAATTATAGATTCATTGGGCTGGGTTCAATACAAATTAGGGGAATATGATAAAGCCGAAATTAATTTAAGAAGAGCCATTAATACTGAAATACAAGACCCTGAACTTTATTATCACTTGTATAGAACATTATTAAAGTTAGAAAAAAAACAAGAAGCACAAGAACTACTTAAAAAAGCACAAGGATTATTTCCTGACTACGAAAAGTTTTTTGACAATTAGAATACTAATCGAGCTCACGGTGTTGAACTAAAATATTACTTCTGTTTTGAATCAGTTCAGCATGTAATTTTTCAGTCAAATAGACTGATCGGTGTTTTCCGCCTGTGCATCCAATTGCAATGGTTAAATAACTCCTATCATGTTCCTCAAAATTGGGTATCCATTTTTTTACCAATGATGAAATATCATTATAAAAATCTATGACCAATTCTTTGCTGTCTAAATAATCTTTGATAGGTTTATCTTTGCCACAAAACTCGCGCAATGATTTTTCCCAAAAAGGATTTGGTAAACACCGGGCATCAAAAACAAAATCAGCGTCAAACGGAACACCCCGCTTAAAAGCAAATGATTGCAGCAAAAGCGATAATTGTCCATCATCGTTTTTACTGACATGCCGCCATATTTTATCTCGCAGTTGAGGAGCTGTTGTTTCACTGGTATCAATTAATAAATCAGCAGCATTAATCAGGGCTTTTAACAGAACGCGTTCTTGTTTTATTGCTTCTGATAAAGAGTAATTATATTTGTTACTACTTAATGGATGGGCTCTTCTGGTTTCTGAATACCTTTTTAAAAGTGTGGTTTTATTAGAATTTAAAAATATGAGTTTTGTTTGGATTAAAGAAACATCAAAACCTTTAATAATATTTGGTAATTCTCTCAATGACGTCTCAGAATTTCGTATATCTATTCCAACACAAAGCCGATTATAATCACTGGTATTCGAACTGATATGTTGCACAAATTGCTTTAACATCTCTATGGGCAGATTATCTACACAATAAAAATCTAAATCTTCTAATGTCCGCAATGCTATGGTTTTTCCTGAACCTGACATACCTGATATAATAATAAGCTCTTGCATTATAATGACTCTTTTAATATGGTTTTATAAATTTCTTTTTTTGATTTTGCATTCATAATTTCTCTAAAAACTCTGTGCTTTTTGAACACTAAACCAATATGTTTAAGTAATTTATCGTGAGATTTTTCAATATTTTTAGGAAATATAATAGCAATGATAAGTTGAACTTTTGAATCATCTATACTTTCGTAGTTTACGGCTTTATTGAGCACAATGATTCTGATTCTGACTTCTTTATCTTCTAAACATTTTCCATGTGGCATAGCCACACCATTGCCCAAAGATGTGACACCGATTTTTTCTCTTCTGACTAAACTGTGATAAATACTTCTAATTTCTTTATCATTGGTTCCCATTTTTATTGCCAGTTGTTCAAACAATCTCTTTTTACTTCGAAAAGGAAAATTGAGTTCGATTTCTTGCGGTTCAATGTAATCAATAAATTTCATTCGTGTTAACCCTAAGGTAATTAGTTCTAATAGAGAGTTTTGCATAACTATGTGGAGAAAGAAAAAATAGAGAAAATTTGCCAAATTGAGTTGAAATTTGCGTGTAATAGCTTGCTATTACCAATAATTTTAGCAAAAAGTTGGTGAATTTAATCATTTTTTATTCTTCACACTAGTTATGCAAAGCTCTCAAATAGATTTTTTATTAATTATAAGCCAAAATTAACACACAAACATACAACTGATTTATAAAACCATGCATTCATCAATGAAGTAAATAAATTACATTAATATATAAGAGACATTTGCAAAACTCGAGGAACGTTTTTAAATTTTGCTAAAACCCCACTCATCGATAAACAATTCGCAAATAAAGAGCTAGTTGACTCATTTTTTCCTTGATTGGAGCTTTATCCAGTCTTTTTTTTCATCGTCCCTGAGTTATACAAAAGTCTCTATAATGATTTTATAGTCTTACACAGAGTATTTAAGCCCTTCTCCTCTGTGCTTATTGGTAATTTTATCTTTGTGCCTTCTGACTTGCTTGTCTAGTTTATCTATTAACAAATCGATAGCAGCATATAAATCATCTTGGGTTGATTCAGCAAACAAAGTTTTCCCATTGATGTGCATTGTGGCTTCTGCTTTGTGACTTAATTTTTCTACACTAAGAATGGCATGAACATTAATAACCTGATCAAAATGACGTTTAATCCTCTCAAACTTGCTGTTGAAATAATCTCTCATTGAATTTGTAACATCTATTTGATGACCAGTGATATCTATTTGCATAGTACTTTCCTCATGTGATATTTAGGTGATAAATGGGCACAGTTTTATTGAAAAATATTTTTGTATGCCCGCTGATTTTGAAGACATTTAAGATTGAAGTTAACCTTGTCTCTAAAAGAATGTTTTGGTATGAATCATGAAAATTCAAGTGTTATTTATCCAAACTCATTATTACTGTTAGTGATACAACAATACACAATTTTACTCAAAAAAGCAACCTTTTTTACATGCGGAAGTTTTTCCCCAAATAGACATTTTTTACTTCTTCATTGCTAATAATTTGTTCAGGAGTTCCTTCAGCAAACATGAGACCATCCTTAAGAATATAAGCCCGATCGCAAATACCTAAAGTCTCTCTAACATTGTGGTCAGTCACCAAAACTCCTAATCCCCTATTTTTCAGATGTGTCACAATTTTTTGTATATCAATAACAGAGATAGGATCCACTCCAGCAAAAGGCTCATCGAGTAGAATATATTTCAGATCTAACGCCAAAGCCCGAGCAATTTCTACTCTCCTTCTTTCTCCTCCTGATAAACTAATGCCCACTTGGTCATGGACATGATCCACATTTAATTCTTCCATTAATGAATCTACTTGTGCATTGCGTTGTTGCTTATTTAAATCTTTTCTTAATTCTAAAACTGCTAAAATGTTTTGCTTAACTGTTAAATTTCTAAAAATTGAGGCTTCTTGTGGCAAATAGCCTAAACCCAAATCAGCGCGTAAATGCACTCCGAGTTTTGATGCGTCCACTTCATCAATTAAAATCTCACCAGAATCTGCTGAAACCAAGCCTACAATCATGTAAAAACAAGTAGTTTTACCAGCACCATTTGGGCCCAATAATCCCACAACTTCTCCACGATTCACTGACATGGAAACGTCTTTAATGATGCTGCGTTTTTTATAGGATTTTTCTAAATTTTTTACAGTTATCATGGGTTATTTATTATTTATTGGATTTAATAATTAATTTAACCCGTTGGTTTTCAGATTTTTCACCTTTTATTTCTTTGGTTTTCAAATTCATGGTTATTTTTTCTCCTCGCATTTCACCTTGAATCTTACTTTTCACCATGACATCTCCAGTCATGATCAATAAATCTTCTGATACTTGGTAATCAATATCATCTGCAACCACATTAATTTTTCCAAACTCAACATCTATGAATTGTTCCATAGTCACTGGGTTTCCAGTTAAATGTACTTTTGATACACCGTCTTTGTTATTGTATATGATGGCTTCATCAGATTTTATTTTAAGTGTGCCTTGTTGAATAGAAATGTTTCCCCAATATTTTATTTGAGTCATTCCATCATCAACCATTGGTAAATTTTTAAAGTTATCTCCTTCTAATAAAAAATCTGCTTTTTTATCGGAATCTAAAGCGACAACTGAACCTGCATAGATTGTAAAACCTAGACAAATTGATAACAGTAAACGGTTACTTTTGAGTTTTGTACTGTGCTTTAACATGATTATTAACCTCTATAGTTTCATTTTTTAAGTCGAACTTGGCTGATTGACCCGTCATCGATAACAGTTCTTTTTTCAATATAATTCCAGCGTCAGTGTGAGCAGTTTTGGTGTTTAAGTCAACAAATAGGTTCTCTGCATTGAATCTTATTCCAGAACCGTTTACTGTTTTAGCTATTAAATTTTCAGACAAGTCTACATGCAGTAATTCCGAGTTATATTCTGCAGTTTCTGATTGAATTGACCAATGTTGTTGACCATTGTCAAATGTCCACATTTCGGGTTTTTCAATATAAACAATAGGACTGTCTGTATACCTAATAAGTTTTGGAGATTTAAATTCACCAGATAAGACACCTGTTTCATCTGTTATTTTTAAAACCACATTTTCAACTGAATAGCCTTTTGTAAACGGTTTGTCTGTTGCTACTTTCTCATGATCAAAATATATCTTCCATATCGAATAGCTGATTAATGCAAGGAGAAAAAACATCATGATTTGTTGAGACTGTTTGCTCATTACTATTGGTGTTCAGCCAAAACATCAGACATTTTATCTTGTGCTTTTAACAGCAAGTCACACACTTCTCTGCCTGCACCATACCCACCTTTATTGTTAGTGACCCATTTTGCAACCGAACGTGCTGATTCATGACCATCAGCGACAGTGATAGGTAAAATACATTGTTTCATAATAGAAACATCAATGGCATCATCACCAACATAGGCTACTTGTGAATGGTCTAAATTAAGGGCATCCAATAAATTATGATAGGTTTCTAGTTTGTTCATTCTACCTTGATAAACATGATTAATTTTTAAAGCTTTCATTCTTTCAGCAACAATTGGTGAGTTTCTTCCAGTAATAATAGCTACTGTGATGTCAGTTTGAGAAAGCCAACTTAAACCTAAGCCATCCTTTACATTAAATTTTTTAATTTCACGGCCATCATCGGTAAAATAAATTCCACCATCAGTTAAGACACCATCAACGTCAAATATAACCAGTTTTATATTTTTTGCAATCGATTCTAATTTTTGTTTTGAATACATTAAACGACACCTGCTTTTAATAAATCATGTATGTTGAGTGCTCCAATTAAGCGATCATTGTTATCCACTACTAATAAACCATGGACATTATGATCCTCCATGAGCTGTGCTGCAGTGACTGCCAATTTATTCGATTGGATGGTGACTGGATTTAAAGTTGCCGCGTTTTCAATGACCGTTGATTTTAAATCGATATCTGCATCAAATGCCCTGCGTAAATCTCCATCTGTAAAAATTCCTTTTACGAAATTATCTTGATCTACAATGGCTGTCATTCCTAATCTTTTTTGAGTGATTTCAAATAAAGCTTCTTGAATGTTAGTACCCATTTGCACTTTAGGAACATCCTTACCTGTTCTCATTAAATCATCAATGTGCAACAATAATTTTTTACCCAAAGAACCCGCTGGATGAGATCTGGCAAAATCCTCTTCAGTAAATCCTCTTAATTTCAGCAAAGTAACAGCTAAAGCATCACCCAAAACCAAAGTTGTCGTGGTGCTGGTTGTTGGCGCTAAACCCAATGGACACGCTTCTTCGCCAACACCTATTGATAGATGTACATCAGCAATTTTAGCCATTGTTGAATCTGAATTTCCTGTAATCGCTATGGTTTTTATACCCATTCTTTTAATAATAGGGATAATATTTAAAACTTCCTCAGTTTCTCCAGAATTAGAAACACATAAGGTCACATCTGAATCAGTTATCATTCCCAAATCACCATGACTGGCTTCACCTGGATGAACTGAAAATGCTGGCGTTCCAGTAGAGGCCAATGTGGCTGAAATTTTATTGCCTATGTGACCTGATTTACCCATTCCGATCACAATAACATGGCCTTTACAATTGAGTAATATTTTAATGGTTTCAATAAACGCATCACCAAATTGATTTTGTAACTTATCCAAAGCAGTTTTTTCAACTTTAACTACTTGTCTGGCAATTTTTAAAACTTCTTGATCTTCAATTATCATTTGATTTTATGCCCTTTGATACAACCAAATCATGTAGATAAAATAACTGGCTAAAAATAAGAATCCAACAAACCGAGGGATGGGCTTTTTTCTTGCAACATAGATTAATGACACAATCAACAATGCCAGAGTCAAATCGAGCATGACTAAATAATCTGTTGAAAGAAAGTCATCTGGTATTGTATAAGATTTAATTGAAGCACTGATTCCTAAAACACCTAACAAATTAAACATATTTGATCCAACAATATTTCCTAATGCCAAATCGTGCTCTTGTTTACGCATACATGCAATGGTAGCAGAAAGTTCAGGAAGTGAAGTTCCTAATGCCACTATAGTTAATCCAATTACTACATCACTCATTCCCATCATTTTCGCAATAGTAGTAGCACCATTGACCATAAAATGTGATGCCACTGGTAACATGATAATGCCAAAAACCAACCAAAGCCAAGCTGCCTTTTTAGAAATATCATGACGCATTTCTGCTTCAATTTCATCTTTTAAAATGTCATTCTTAGATTGTTTTAAACCGACCCATGCCATCCATAAAGTCAATGAAAACATACATGCTATTAAAATGACACCATCTGTTCTGGTTTGATCTCCATCCCACATTAAAATCAGAACAAAGAGTGTAACTAACAATAATATAGGCATTTCACGTTTTACTGTACCAGAACTTATTAACATCGGTGAAACGGCCATGCCAACACCTAAGACAAGAGCGATATTTGTGATATTTGAACCAACCGCATTTCCAAGAGCCAATCCAGGATTGCCTTTGAATGCAGCAATGGCACTGACCACCATTTCTGGCGCTGAAGTACCAAAACCAATAATGATTAATCCTACTACCATGCTTGAAACACCCAAGTAACTGGCTGTAGCAGCGGCACCCATGACAAATTTATCAGCCGAGTACACTAACAACACCAACCCAATTATTAAATAAGCAGCTGCTTCAAACATTAAAACACACCATAAAAATCCAATTATAACTATTCGAACCAGCTATTATAAAATATAATGCCTATACTTTTAAACAAGAATCAGAAGAAATATCAAATGCAACCACAATCTATTGAAGAATTGATAAAGAATCACATTAATTGCCACCTTGCTAAAGTCGAAAGTGAAGATTTGACACATTTTACAGCCATTATTGTATCTGATGACTTTTTAGGCCAATCAAAAATAAAAAGACACAGAATGGTTTATGCAGCTTTGGGTGATCACATGCAAAGTGACATCCATGCTTTAAGCTTTCAATCCTACACAATTGAAGAATATGAGAACTTGAAATAATGGAAAAAATAGTTATTCAAGGCGGCACAGCCTTAAAAGGTGTTATAAAAGCATCAGGTGCTAAAAATGCAGTGCTTCCTATTATTGCTGCAAGTATTGTTGGCACTGGCACTTCACTGATTAGAAATGTCCCACACCTTGACGATGTAACAACCATGAATGAGCTACTCATCCAAATGGGTGTGGAATTGACTGTTGATGAAACTACAAATGTTGAAATTTGTGCAGATCACATTAACAATCCAAGAGCTCCTTATGAAACTGTTAAAACCATGCGTGCATCCATTTTAGCCTTGGGACCATTGTTAACAAAATATGGAGAAGCTGAAGTTTCATTACCTGGAGGATGCGCTATTGGTGCTCGTCCTGTAGATATACACCTCAAAGGTCTCGAAGCAATGGGAGCAAAGATTAAAGTTGAAAATGGATATATCATTGCCAAAGCTGAAAGGTTAAAAGGCTGTCAATTTTACATGGACAAAGTGACAGTGACAGGCACTGAAAACTTAATGATTGCAGCAACATTAGCTCAAGGAACAACTGTTTTAGAAAACTGTGCGACTGAACCAGAAGTTGTGGATTTAGCCAATTATCTTATCAATATGGGTGCAAAGATTGAAGGCATTGGCACTTCAATAATAAAAATTAAGGGCGTTGATGTTTTGCATGGTTGTGAACATCATATTATTCCAGACAGAATTGAAGTCGGCACATTTTTAGTTGCAGCTGCTGCAACTGGTGGATCAATCACTATAAATAAAGCCAATCCGAATGATTTGGAATCAGTTATTATAAAACTAAAAGAAGCAGGTGCTGAAATTTCAACAACTGAAGATTCTATCAGTTTAAACATGCATGGAAAAAGGCCTAAACCAGTCAATATTAATACAGCACCTCATCCTGCTTTTCCTACAGATATGCAAGCGCAGTTTTGTAGCTTAAATGCCATCGCAAACGGTTATTCAATTGTCACTGAAAATCTCTTTGAAAATAGATTCATGCACATTAATGAACTCATAAGAATGGGAGCTGACATCACGGTTGCCAATAATCAAGCCATAATAAATGGGGTCAAACAACTTAATGGTGCGCCTACAACTGCAACGGATTTACGTGCATCTGCTAGCTTAGTTATTGCAGGTTTAGTGGCGCAAGGAGAAACTGAAATTTTTGATATTCACTTCATTGACAGAGGCTATGAAGTCATCGAAGAAAAACTAAAACAATTAGGCGCTCAAATCAAAAGGGTCTCATTCACCTAATTTATCAGTTATAAAGCCTAAATCATGACTTATGGACTAGTGAAAATTTGCTTGTCCTCTTGTACAATCTTACTGCAATTAAAATTGGCTTGTTTTTCAGTCAGTTTATTCAATTAAATTCTATATTTTCACAATTGAGGACATTTCATGTTTAATATAATCAAAAAGTCCACACTATTAGGTTCATTAGTGTTGGCATCTTCTTTGGTATTTGCGGATTTACCAAAAGGAGTCAACAAAGTCACATCTGTTGAAGGCATCACAGAATACAATTTAGATAATGGATTAAAAGTATTGATGTTTCCAGATCCATCTCAGGAAACCATTACAGTTAACATCACTTATCATGTGGGTTCAAAACATGAAAATTATGGTGAAACGGGTATGGCCCATTTGTTAGAACATCTAGTTTTTAAAGGCACACCAAGATTTCCCGATATTCCAAAAGAATTGACTGATAGAGGTGCTGAACCCAACGGAACCACTTGGACTGATCGCACCAATTATTTTGAAACATTTGCAGCCAATGATGATAATCTAAATTGGGCATTAGATTTAGAATCAGACAGAATGATCAATTCTTTCATTGCAAAAAAAGACTTAGACAGTGAAATGACTGTGGTTAGAAATGAGCTAGAAAGTGGCGAGAACGACCCAATACGGGTGCTGTTACAACGCATGACTTCAGTGAGTTTTGATTGGCACAATTACGGCAAATCAACCATTGGTGCTCGCTCTGACTTAGAGAATGTCGACATTAAAAACTTACAAGATTTTTACAAAAAATATTATCAACCAGATAATGCCACTTTGGTGGTTGCTGGAAAAATTGATGAAGCTAAAACCATAGAATTGGTTAATAAATATTTTGGTAAAATACCAAAACCTGAACGTAAAATTCAAGCGCTTTATACTGAAGAACCTATTCAAGATGGTGAAAGACAGGTAGTAGTAAGAAGACCAGGTGATGTTCAAGTAATTGCTGCCATGTACCGCATCCCATCTGGTGCGCATGAAGATTATGCAGCACTAGAAATACTCACACAAATATTATCTGACCCAAGATCAGGGCGTTTACAAAAATCTGTGGTTAAAAATAAATTAGCTGCCAATACATTTGGGTTTGCTTTTCAATGGGCAGAGCCAGGTGTGGTTACATTCATGGGTCAAGTAGCCAAAGACAAAGACATCGAAATTACTAAGCAAGCCTTATTATCGACGTTAGAAGACATTAAAAACAACAAAATCACTCAAGAAGAAGTCGACAATGCCAAAGCAAAAAGTATTAAGCAATTTGAATTGGGTTTTAACTCATCAGAAAATATTGCCAGAGGTTTAAGTGAATGGGTTGGAATGGGCGATTGGCGTTTAATGTTTTTAAATCGTGACCGCATGGAACAAGTCAGTCTAGAAGATGTTCAAAAAGCAGCTGAAGAATTTTTAGTCAATGACAATAGAACATTGGGCATGTTTTTACCTGAAAAAACCCCTGATAGAGCAGATTCAATTGTCAGACTAGCTCAGAAAGATATTACTGCCATGTTAGAGGGTTATGAAGGACGAGAAGCAGTGGCATCGGGTGAAAACTTTGATCCTTCTCATGATAACATTGATAGCCGCACCAAACTTGACTCGTTAGATAATGGTGCACAAATTGCATTTTTAAACAAAAAAACAAGAGGCGAATCAGTGACTCTCTATATCAGTTTAGATTTTGGTAATTTAAAAGATCTATACAATAAAGGCACTATTGGTAGTTTGACAGGCGCCATGTTGAATCGTGGAACTGATAAATATAACCGTGAGGAACTACAGGCAGAATTTGATAAACTTAAAGCCAACGTCAGTGTTTTTGGTAACGCATCAGGAGCAGGCGTTAGAGTGACTACCACTAAAGAAAACTTAACTGCAACATTAGATTTGGTTGAGAATCTATTAAAACAACCAAGTTTTGATGCCAAAGAATTAGAAGTATTAAAACAAGAGCGCATAGTGGCACTAGAACAACAAAAGCAACAACCTACATCAGCAGTTTTCAGAAAATTAGGTCAATATCTTAATCCATACGAACCGGGTCACCCGCTGTATCAAATGGATATTGATGATGAAATTGCTGAAATAAGAAAGATAAATTCAGATCAGTTAAAAGATTTCCATGCTGATTTCATGGGAGCTCAAGAGGCTGAAGTTGGCGTTATCGGTGATTTTGATCAAGAGGCTGTTAAAGCCAAATTAAATCAAATCATAGGTGATTGGAATTCTCAATCTCAATACGAAAGAATATCAACAACTGTAGCTGATGTAGATGGCATTAATAAATTTATTGATACGCCAGATAAATCAGGAGCTGCATTTGGTGCCATGATGAAAATTAAAATGAATGATTCTCATCCAGATTATCCTGCTCTTGAAATGGCCAATCAAATGTTTGGTGGTGGTTTCTTATCTAGCCGTTTAGCAGACAGACTAAGAAGACAAGAAGGTTGGAGCTATGGTGCAGGATCTTTCTTTAATGCCAGTTCTTACGATGAAGATGCAACTTTTGGTGCTTATGCCATCAGTGCTCCTGAAAACTTAGAAAATGTTGAAAGAGGCTACTTTGAAGAGCTTGACCGTGTTCTTAAAGATGGTTTTACCCAACAAGAACTTGATGATGCCAGAAAAGGTGTGTTGCAGAACAATAAAATTGACCGTGCTAAAGATCGACGTTTAGTTGGAAGGTTAGCAGGAAACATTGATTTGAATAGAAGCATGATGTGGGATAAAAACTACGAACAATCAATTAGAGACCTAACAATATTACAAGTGAATATGGCAGTAAAAAAATACTGGAACAAAGATAAGATTTCAGTCATCAAAGCTGGCGATTCTAATAAAATGAATCCTGAGTCTGCTTCAGAAGGAGAGTCAGAATAAATTAAATTTTATTAAATTAAGCCCACACATTAAAAAAGCCCATGATTTCAATCATGGGCTTTTTTGCATAAGCTTATTTTTCACCTTATTAAAAGACTTATTTCTTTCAATATTAATTGAACATTAACTTGATTTGAGATTGTAACTTATTCTGACTATCCATACCAACTTGACGTATTTTGGGAATGTACCCAATTGATTCATAAATTCTTGCAGCATGGTATTCTTCATCTGCTAACATAAACCTAGTTTTCACATTCTTGTTCTAATTTACCAAGATCCTATGCTTTCCATCTTGGACCATTTTTCATGAGTCGGCAAGCCCTTTCCTTCTTGTAGCAACTCAATAGATACGCCACTAGGGTCTTTCACAAACGCCATATGGCCATCTCTTGGAGGGCGAAGAATAGTTACTCCAGCTTCTTCTAACTTCTGACATAAATCATAGATGTTTTCTACAGAAAAAGCCAAATGTCCAAAAGCATTACCTGCCTTATATTCACCACCATCCCAATTGTGTGTTAACTCAATTTCTGGTTGTCCAGCTTCAGTTGCCAAATAATACAAAGAAAAACGTCCACCTTCATAATCATTGTGTCTGATTAATTTTAAGCCCAGTAGTTCTTGATAAAAATGAAGTGATTTTTCAACGTCAACTACGCGAATCATCGCATGTAAATATTTCATCATTTATTCCTTTTTAATTAAAACAGCACATAGCGAAATCATTTCAGATATGTGCTGTAAATAGTCGTTAAATTACTCTGATTTCAAATGCTCAATAAAATAATTGGTCTGCATGGTTTGTAAGTGCATTGTCGTCCCTGCTCCTTCGACAATGCCATGTCTGCGATTTGGATAAGCCATAAAATCAAATTGTCTGTTGTGCTTGATTAATTCATTTTGTAATCTTTCTGTACCTTGATAATGAACGTTATCATCACCTGTTCCATGAATCAAAAGTAATTTGCCTTTAAGGTTTTTAGCATGTGCAATGGGTGATGATGATTCATAGTTTTCTTTAAATTCAGTCAATAAACCCGAATAACGTTCTTGATAGATTGAATCATAAAGCCGCAGATCCGGAACAGGTGCTCTAGACACGCCGACATGAAATTGTTCAGGGTAACGGAACATTAAATTTAAAGTCATGGTTCCACCACCAGAATGCCCCCAAACGCCAATTCGATCACAATCAATGAACTGCCAACGTTCACACATGGCTTTCAAAGCATCAGATTGATCGCGCGCACCTAACGGACCAACATTGCCATAAATACTTCTTCTCCAATCACGACCTCTTGGTCCAGATGTCCCTCTATTATCAACAGATGAAATTACAAATCCTTTTTGTGCCATCATAATACTCCAAATATTTCTCATTGAATATGCATCTTTAACAGTTTGCCCAACTGGATCTCCATAAACAAAATGAATAATGGGATATTTTTTAGTTTCATCAAAATTTGGCGGTCGCATCAAATAACCATCTAAACGTAAACCATCCTGTGCATTCACACTAAAAAATTCCATATCACCCATAGACAGTTTTGCCATTTTATCAGCCAAATCCTTATTGTCTTCAAGTACATGATGAACTGTGTGGTCTGGTAGTGAAATCAATGAAGACACTGGTGGTTTTAGAAAGCTTGATACAGTATGGATTGCCCATGTGGAATCAGCAGATACTTTATAACTGTTTGTTCCTTGATTTTCTTGAGGTGTGACTCTTTCCATTTGTCCGCTGCCATCTAAACGACTGCGATGCAGATAGCGCTGAGACATATTATCTGGTGAAGCGATAAAGTAAATCCAGTTGTTTTCCTCATCCACTGAAACAAGTTCAGTCACATCGAAATCTCCAGGAGTTAAGTCTGTGAAGGTTTTTCCATCACGAGAGACACGGTAAACATGTTTCCATCCATCTTTTTCACTTTGCCATAGAAATGATTGTGAATCTTTTAACCATTTTGGATCTTCTAAAATATCAAGAAATGTTTCTTCTTTGTCTACAAATGCTTGAGTTAATTCACCTGTTTTTGCATCGGCATAAAATACAGTATTGGTGTCTTGCTTGCGGTTTAATTGTTGAATTAATACTTGGTCTGCATTATCTGCCCAAGCCATACGCGGAACATACATATCTTTTGGCACACCAGGTAATGTCACCCAAACTGTTTCTGGTTTTTCAATTGGAACTATTCCAATGCGTGCTCCTGAATTTTCCTCACCCACTTTAGGGTATGGAATAGCTGTGACTTTTGGATACAATGAATCGGTATTATTAATAATAAAAAAGTCTTGAGCTGCATGCGTATCTAACTGCCAATAAGCAATGCGCTGACTATCAGGACTCCAACGAAAACCATCTTGAATACTAAACTCCTCTTCATAGGCCCAATCAAATAAGCCATTGATAATGGTTTCTGATGCATCAGTTGTTAATGCTGTAATTTCTTTGCTTTGTAAATCTTGAACATAAATATTATTGTGCATAACATAAGCAAACTTTGTGCCATCAGGCGAAAATTTACCAAACATCATTTGTGAAGGCTCTGCTTTTTTATTACCTAATTTCCACAAATCATTATTATCTAAGTTTAATACCCAATACTCACCGCGAGTTTTGTCGCGCCAAACATATTTTGCATTGGTGTATATTAACACTAACTTTTTGTCTTTAGACCAACTATAATCGTCTATAGGTAATGCTTTATCAGAACCCTTTGGCGTCAATTGCGCCAATGAAATCAGTATCTTCCGTTCTAATGTCTTTGGATCGTATTGAACAATTTCCTCATACAATTTAATGTCATCGCCATATCGGTCTTTTTCTAACTCTGCATCCTCAAAGCCTTTGGCGGTTTCCAATGCCGTGAAATTAGCCCCTTCATCTACCCAACGAACAACCCCTGGCCGCTTGGGATTGTATTGCCATTTTTGAAAAATATCTTCATTGGTTAATAATACACCTTCTTTCTGTTTAACCATAGATGAGTTCTCCTGCTTGTTTTTCATTGATGCACAGGCAGTCATTGAAAATAATACTGCTGTCATTGCTGATTGTTTTAATAGTTTATTTAATTTATTCATAAATGTATATCCTAAAATTTTGATGCCTACATTGGCTAAGAATGCAGGTTAAATTGGAGTCAAATTATCATACACCAATTTAAGTAATTTGCAATTAAAATAGAATATACTGAAATATGCCGTTTAAAGCCTTTGACTCCATTTAAGTAGATAGTTTAAAAGAAACAAAATTAATTTAACTATCGATAAGAGAATTTTTACTGACGAGATTCAGGCGTGATTTCCAAGCTCATTTCTTTGCCATTTCTCATGACTTTAGCTGTCACACTTTTGCCGATTTTCAATGCCTCTAGAATATAAGTAAAGTCATACAAATTTTCTATTTTTGTGCCAGCCAATTCTATCAAAACATCGCCGGATTGGATGCCCGCTTTTTCAGCTGGTGAACCTTTGGTAGTTCCAGAAAGCAAAACTCCTATCACATCATTAGCGTAATCAGGAATGGTGCCTATGTAGGCACGTATGCCTCTTCTGACACCTTGGTTTTTTTTGCGTTCCTGCTTTTGATAATCCATGGGCTCATCTTGTAATGCCAAGCCGCGGGTAATTAAAGCAATCAAATGTGAAATTTTGGCAATGCCTTCATAATTTATTAAATCTACTGTATCTCTTGGGCTGTGGTATTCGGCATGTGAGCCTGTAAAAGCAGAAAGTACTGGCACATTGTATAAATAAAAACTCATGGCATCTGTAGGCAGATAAGCGTCTTCTTGAATGGTTATATTCAAACCAATTGGAACATTGCGTTGTTCGATAATTTTATTCCATTGCTTGCTGGAACCTGTGCCCTGCATCACCAAATTTTTACCCAGTCTACCAATCATATCTAAATTGATGTTAGCCATAAATTCTTTCGCTAATTTATCTGTGCCAACAGTCTTAACAAAATGATTAGATCCCAATAAACCCAATTCTTCACCAGACCAAAAAGCAAAAACAATGTCGCGTTTTGGTTTAAATTTTCCTTGGTTTTTTAAACTAACCAAATATTCAGCAACACTCAATAATCCAGAAACACCCGAGGCATTATCATCTGCCCCAAGATGCACTGTTCCTGCCTCTTCATCTCTGGCCAATGACGTAGAAGTTTCACCATGACCTAAATGATCATAATGGGCACCAAGGATAACAGCGGGTAAGTTTGTTGATCCTTTAATAAAGGCAATAACATTATTGCCTGATTTTCTGTCTTGTTTTAAATCCACTTGAGCTGATATTTCAATATTTTTTAATTCAAAGCCCATGACAAAATCCCCAGCATCAAGTTTATTTTGAATGACGCTCCAATCTTTATCAATATTGTTAAACCATTGGTTGGCTATTTCAGTACGGATAGAAATAACTGGCATACTGCCACTTCCAGATGAAGCATCAAAGGTTAAAGGAATTAACTGAGACTTTACTGTAGTATTGGGTCCATGCACAAATATAACGCCCTTGGCTCCTTTTTGTCTGGCATTGAGTACTTTATTCCTCTCACTCGAAAATCGATTGATCTTGATACGCTGATCTGCCTCAATGTCCTCTGGCATAAAGCGCATCATTAATACCCACTTATCTTTTACATCTAAATGCACATAAGAATTATAATTTTCACCGACTTTATCTGCCTCTGGTTCGGTTATGCCATAGCCTGCAAAAACCACTGGAGCTTTGGAAAATTCACCTAACCCTGAAAAAACCAATGGCCTAAAATCTTTATCTAATTGTAATTTTTTTCCATTAACAGTTAAACTGTTATTTTCCCCAAGATTGGTTCCTGCCGTAAACCTAAACGAATGTTTATAGCTTTCTGATTGCCATGGACTGAGTCCAATTCTCTTTAGTTCAGAACCAATATAGTCAGCAGCTTGCGCTTCACTTTTACTGCCGGTTAATCTGCCGCCAAAAGAGGTTAACTTCGCCACATGTTTTTCAGCAGTGACATCATTGATAATTAATGGTGCTTTAGAAAAAGAAAGCTGAATTGGAAGGATACAAATAAAAAGTAACAGTAATTTCATATGAATAGTAGACTCAGTTTAATTGAGGTTTAGTGCTTTCAAAGCGGCTTGATGGTTCCAATTGGCTCGATAAATCTGCGAAACATCATTATTGTTCTTTTTACGTGTCCAATACAACTCATCTCCATTAGGAGTAAATACAGGCAATCCATCAAATCCTTCTTTGTCTGTAATACGAATGGGCAGTTGTGAACCTGCCGCATCAACAATGTATAGCTCAAAGTTTGCAAAACCATTGATATTTGTAGTATAAATTATGTATTTTTGGCTTGGATGATAAAAGGGTGCCCAAGACATACTATTGGACCGTGTTATTTGTTTTTTTTCTGTGCCATCAATATTCATGGTGAAAATTTCTGCAGTTGCGCCATTGGCTGCAAATCTTCGCCAGACAATTTTTTTATTGTCTGGTGAGAAAAATGGCCCTCCATCATAACCCAAATGTGATGTTAATTGTTTGACATCACTGCCATCAGATTTCATGATATATATATCCATCATGTAAGAAGGATCCTTGGCAAATATTTTTTTGTCCTCATTACGCATGTATTGCGCTTTTTCATTAAATCCATTGCGGTTTGATGCAAAAGCAATCCACTGACCATCAGAAGAGAAACTGCCTTCAGCATCGTAACCTAACTCTTTGGTTACTTGGCGAGTCTGCGTATCATCTTTAACAAAAATATCATAGTGCTCATCATAATCCCAAGAATATCGGCGCTCTTTACCCGATGCACGAAAATCTAATTCCTCTTGCTGCTTTTTTTGTGCTTGCGGATCTAAATGTGTTGAGGCGTATAATATTTGTTTACCATCAGGATGTATCCAGCCACATGTAGTTTTACCAACTCCATTCGAAACCATCTCTACATCACCAAACTCAAGATCCATTTTATAAATCTGATAATAAGGGTTGTCATCTAAGCGTTCACTTTGAAAAATAAGTTGTGATCCATCTTTAGAAAAATAGCTCTCACCTGATCTCTTGCCAGCAAACGTTAATTGATTGATTTCACTCAAGAAGGATAATGAGTTGCCTGCAATCGTATTTTCTTTGGTTTCTTGACTCATAGGGGGCGGTTTTGGCCCAGCCAATGTATACCTTTGTTTGTTTTCATTTGAGCAGGCCGTGAGAACAAAAAAACCCATTAATACTGCAATTCTCATGTTTAATCCTAAATATCCAAAACAGTTTGTTTTAATTCATGTGCAAATTGATTGGCCAGTTTTTGATCTTGGGCTTCAACCATGACTCTTAACATTGGCTGAGTGCCAGATGCCCGAATCAAAGTTCGTCCTTTGTCACCTAATTTTTTATCTATACTTTTTGCCTGTTCAACAACTTGTTTGTGTTGTGCTAATTCTTTGGCATTATCAATGGTGATATTGAGTAATACTTGAGGATACAGTGGAATTTCTTCAGCTAATTCTTTTAGGCTTTTGCCTTCATTAATCATCACAACTAAAACCATTAGTGCACTAACTATACCATCTCCAGTTGTTGCCAAATCAAGATTTAAAATATGACCAGATGATTCTCCACCCAAATGCCAATTGTTCTTTTTAAGTAATTGATGGACATAACGATCACCCACATCTGCACGCTTAAAGTCAATACCCAGCTCATTTAAGCCAACTTGCATGGCCTGATTACTCATTAAAGTGCCAACCACTCCGCCATTAAGCTGTTTTGTTTTATGTAAATGTTTGGCCACTATAAAGATTAACTGATCGCCATCAATCACTTTCCCATAGTGATCAATCATCAAAACCCTGTCTCCGTCTCCGTCTAAAGCTATGCCTAAATCAGCTCCGGATTCTAGCACTTTTTCTTGTAAAATTTGTGGTTCTGTCGATCCACAATCTTGATTGATATTTAACCCATCTGGTTTGTTACCAACAACAGTAACATCTGCCCCTAATTCTGCAAAAACCTGAGGAGCAATGTGATAGGTTGCACCATTGGCACAATCTACAACTAATTTAAGTCCTGCTAAACTTTTTTGTCTGGGAAAAGAACTTTTACAAAATTCAATATAACGACCTGCTGCATCTACAATCCGGTTTGCTTT
>JBGCFT010000322.1:0-9097 GCA_045107085.1 Marinicellaceae bacterium
AAAGAAGATAAAAAGTTTAAAAAAGCATCACTCTGCGTTTCAAAATTTGCTAATAACTAGTTATTAGGCTGCATTTCGTGCCTTGATTGACACATTTTTAAATCTTTTTCTCAATCCTTCATAATCAAGCAAAGGTCTCTGTCATTATAAATATGTGGTTTTTAGATTTACAAAAGCCATAAAGCCTTAATTGTCATGAGTGATACACTTTAAATATATCGATACGTTGTTGTTTTTAATTATTTTTACTTTTAGCTGTAGTTGTGCAAAGCGCTTGAAAAAGATAATAGTCAGCCATTAGCTTATTAACGATAAATAGAATAATCTAATTTTGATTTTATTACCCCTTTGTTGATTTGTATGTTATCAATCATTTTAGAATTGTTATGGGCTTTTATGAGTATCTGACCTAAAAATTTAAACTCTTGATGGTGGTTGTTATTGCCTATTAGGTCTAGCTTCTTTGCCATTTCCCCTAATTCTTCACTCACATGAGTTGGGTTTCTTTGTTTGCATAATATTCTTTTTCTCAATTCTTTAAACCATTTTTGTTGAGATTTAGTAGCGATTATTACTTTACTTTTTATCAATGCAGCATGTTCCCACAGCCAGGCTTGATTGAGTTGATAGTTTTCAAAATTTGATTTTGTAACGATTGCTGCACCAGATTTGCCATTTGGGCGCAGTTGTGTGTCCAAATCATAAAGGCTTCCAGAGTAAGTTTTAATCGATAATAAATGTATGATGCGTTTAATCCAGCGCATAATAAATTTGTGATTATCATCATTTATATTTTGATCTAAAATAAAAACCAAATCAAAATCAGAATTTAAATGCATTGTTTGCATAGCCATAGAACCGTAGGCAATTACAAATAAATCGTCCAAACGTATATCACAAGCCGATTTTTGTTGAGCCGATTTCCACGCTAACTCTATAATATGAGTCAATATAAATTGGGCCAAGTTTGTCAAGATTTCGCAAGTTTGCACCGAATTTAAAAGTCCATCAACATAAGCCATGATTGCTTTAAACTGTATACGTTGTTTAAACTGGCACAGCAATTCAAGATAGTTTTCTTCATCACCTACTTTGAATTTCGTAACAAATAAACTCCATTGATTTGGCATATCAAAGTCTTTGCTATCAAGGTTATCAAATAATAATTCAAGCAAAGTTGGAGTCTTGGCAATAGCCGTTGAAAAATATTCACTGTGGTTTAATTGTTGAATGAGTTTTTCTAAAATTAGTGGAGACTCAATTAACATGGATAAATAATTAGGTCTTTTGCTCACCGCATTGATGACTTTTTGATAGCGATTTATGAGTATTTTGTTTTTATCTTTATGTAAATATGGCACAAGTACGTCCAAAGCTGCATACATTTTATGTTTATTAGTTTTCGGATAATTCTTTTTTGATATCTGATCCTTAATCTGTTGGATGTCTGCGTTGGTGTGTTCTTTATCTTGTGTATTTTTGTTATTGATAAACAATTGATCAAAAATTTGATGAACGTTTTGACGATGAGTATTGAGTAATGTGATAAGAACTTCTTGATCGCGCATACCCATACATAACGATAGGTTAGTAATTTCATTTGGTAAACTATGACTATCACTGTCATGAATAATTTGACACAAATTTTCTATTTTTCTCAAGAATAACCAAGCACTTGATAATTGTTTTAATTCCTCATCATTTAGGTGTTGATGATTGTGTAAGTTGTGCATCTGTTTCCATAAATCATTGCCACGTAATTGCTTATTTCTTCCTGCGAAAGTTAATTGCAAAGTTTGAACAATAAATTCAATTTCACGAATACCACCAGTCCCCAGTTTTAAATTATCAACATCATCTAATTGATTTCTAGAAATCTGTGCTTTAATTTGTCTTAAAGATTCGAAAATCGTGTAATCTAGATATTTGCGGTAGATGAAGGGTTGAATTTTATTTAATGTTGCTTCCCCAATTAAAGTATCTCCGGCAACAAGACTGGCTCTTAACCAAGCATATCGCTCCCAGTCCCTGCCTTCTGTTTCAAGATAGTCCAATAAATTAGTACAGCGGCAAGTTAAGGGTGCGGCACTTCCAAAGGGGCGCAATCTCATATCAACACGATAAACAATACCATTGTTTGTGAATGAATCTAATATTTGTATTATGCGTCTCCCCAGTCGGTTAAAATAGTCTTGAGAGTCAATGCATTTCTTACCATCTGACTCACCATTGTCTGTGTAGCAAAATACCAAATCTACATCGGAGGAATAATTTAATTCGTTGCCACCCAGTTTACCTAATGCATATATTATGAAGTTTTGAACTTGACCTTTATTATTAATTATATTTCCATGTTTATTTTTAAACTCATTGGTTGCTATTTCATAAGCATACTGAATCATTAATCGAGCTAATTGACTGGTTAATTTTAATGTAATTCTGTGGTCTGTAGGGTTTTCGAATAGGCTATCTTTTGCTGCAATTAATGCTAATCGTGATTGCCGGTAGGCTCTGGGCAATGAAAAAATATCTAAATGAGAATTTTTCTTTTTAAATTCAACCCAATCTTTTTCTAAATCGAAATCACCAGCCATTAAATCGGATAAGTCTGGTGATTGTTTAAATTGTTTTTCTACAAAAGGGCTCAGTTTGAAAATTTTCATGATTTGTTGATCGCTTTATTCCATTGTTGGGAATAATGCATTGTATCAACGGGCTTTAAAATAAGCATTTTCAGATATGTCTAACCAGCTTTTAGATTGTTCTGCAAAGGACTTATAAGATTGATATATTCGATTACCTATTTCAGAACTCTCGCCTAACTCGTTAAATACATCTTGTGCATGTCCTTTGAAAACCTCTAAGACGTCTTGAGGGTATTGACGCAGTTCAACTTTGTGCTCATTAAGCAATGTATCCAGAGCTGTTTTATTTTTAGCTGTAAAGTCAGACAACATATTAAGGTTTGCTGCCATACAGGCTACTTTAACTATTTGTTGTAAATCATCCGGCAGACTTTCATAAGCTTGCTTATTAACAATGCCTTCAAGACAAGCTGTGGGTTCATGCCATCCAGGATAATAATAATATTTGGCTGCCTGATAAAGACCAAAGGCCAAGTCATTGTAAGGCCCAACCCATTCTGTGGCATCAATATTTCCAGTTTGTAATGAAGTAAAAAGCTCCGAACCTGGTAGTAATTTTGGAGAACCACCAGCTCTTTTGAGAACATCACCACCTAACCCAGGTATGCGCATAACTAAGCCTTGTATGTCTTCAACGGTATTGATTTCTTTATTAAACCAACCGCCCATTTGTACCCCTGATTGACCAACAGGAAAAGGCACAAGATTGAATGGTGCATATAGTTCCGTCCATAATTCTACACCACCACCATGATACAACCAAGCATTCATCTCTTGTGCATTCATGCCAAATGGAACAGCTCCAAAAAACTGTGCTTCAGGAACTTTGCCTTTCCAATAATAACTTCCTGCATGACCCATTTCAGCAGTGCCATTTGATACCGCATCAAAAACTTCTAATGGTGGAACCAGCTCACCACCACCATAGACAGTAATATTAATTCGACCACCGCTCAAATTATTGATGGTTTCTGCTAAAAAATTTGCACCTGTACCTAAAGCTGGAAAATTCTTTGGCCAAGAAGTCACCATTTTCCATTTGTAAGTTTTTTGACTGGTTTGTGTGGCATTATTTTCTTCGTCTTTTGGTTTACAGGCAGTTATCCCACTGATAACAGTTGCTGCTCCCAAAGCTTTAATGAGGTTTCTTCTTTTCATGTTTTATTTACACAGCCTTTTAATGGATTTATTCACTTCTTTTATTTTGTTCATGATTTCAGTTTTATTCATCTTAATATATTCACCAGTTGCTGGATTTTTTCGTTTTATATTAAATGACTTTTCTAAAGTGGCTTTATTTTTTTGAGCAATTTTACAATTTTCACGGTCTTGAATAGCTTGCACTCTTTGTTGTTCTGCTTTGTTAAAGGCCATCACTGATTTTTGTTCATCAGTTAATTCTTGTTCTGGATTAACAACTGTTTCACTTTTAGATTCTTTAGTAACTAGTGTCGGTTGAGAATTGTAAACTTTTATTTCATCAATTTGCTTGTTTTTTGGTTTTTTATTGGTGTAATGTATGTTTCCATTTTCGTCTGTCCATTTGTAAAACTTTTGTTTGGCGTCCACTTGGGAGGCTATTATTAATATGGTTATAAAAATTAAATATTTCATATGATCCTCTAATTTAAATTTGTTGTGTATTTATAGCATATATTACAAAATAATTCCTAGTATCATTCATGAATCTTTTTAACTCGGCCGACAATTCCAGAATCTAAGCGTACTTTTATTCCGTGAGGGTGCGTTGCAGAATTGGTTAATATATCTTGAACTAATCCTTGAGTTAGTTGATTGGTGCGTTGATGGTTCTTCTGAACTACTGAGACTTTGATGCCTGCTTTTATGTTTTTTCTGTTATTACCATTCATGAGATCTCTTTTTGTTTATAATTTTGAAAAAATAATGCCATGCGATTAATGGCCTCTGTAATTGTCGCTTTATGAGGTAAAAACACCAATCTAAAATGATCCGGTTTAGGCCAATTAAAGCCTGAACCATGAACCAATAGTATGTGTTGCGCTTGGAGTAAATCGAGTATCATTTGTTCGTCATTTGTGATGTTGAATTTTTGACAATCGACTTTCACAAAATTATAAAGTGCTCCTTGAGGCAATGTTGTTGAGAGTCCTGGAATGGCATTAATTAGTTTGTGTGTGACAAGCCTTTGTTGATTCAATCTACCGTCATTAGCTGTTAATGCATTGATACATTGGTTTCCACCAAGTGCTGCTTGAATCGCATATTGGCTTGGAACATTAGCACATAACCGCATAGAAGCAATCATTTCTAACCCTTGAAGATAACCAGATGCGTGAGATGTTTTACCACTTAATACCATCCAGCCCGTTCTGTAGCCGGCTGCCCTATAAGTTTTAGATAAACCGTTAAATGTAACGCATAATAAGTCATCTGCCAAAGATGCAATGGAAGTGAATTTAGTGTCATCATAAAGAATGTTTTCATAAATTTCATCGCTGTAAATAATGAGATTATGTGATCTTGCTATTTCGATGATTTCTAATAAAGTTTTTTCAGAATACACTGCACCTGTTGGGTTGTTTGGGTTAATGACAACAATGCCCTTGGTGTTTTTGGTTATTTTTGATTTAATGTCTTCAATATTGGGTGACCAATCTTGCTCTTCATCACATAAATAATGAACAGCTTTGCCACCTGATAAATTAACCGAAGCAGTCCACAAAGGATAATCGGGTGCTGGTATAAGAATTTCATCGCCTTCATTCAACAAGGCTTGCATTGACATCAGTATTAATTCGCTGACTCCATTGCCTATAAATATATTTTCAAAATGAAGACCTGAAAATTGAGTTTGGTATTTTTGATAGATGGCAACTCTGGCAGAATACAATCCTTTTGAATCACAATAGGCATCAGCTTTGGGTAAATTGTGTATGACATCTCTGATAATATCATCAGGCGCATGTAAATCGAAAACCCCAGGATTACCGACATTTAATTTTAGAATTTTATTGCCTTGGTTCTCTAATCTTTTCGCCGCCTCAAGAACTGGACCGCGAATATCATAACAAACTCCTTGCAGTTTTTTTGACTTATGTATCATGCATCTGATTGTTTGAAATTTAAATTTTCATTATATCAGTGTTCTTGATGTTATAATGCTAGTTTAGAATAAATGATTCAATTATGACAAAATTTTCAAAATCACCCAGAAAAGGCATCTACTTGCTTCCAAATCTGTTTACCACAGGTGCTCTTTTTGCTGGTTATTATTCGATTATTGCAGGCATTAATGGAAAGTTTGAAATCGCAGCCATTTCTATTTTTATCGCCGCTTTGCTAGATGCCTTAGATGGACGTGTTGCACGATTAACAAATACAGAAAGTGCATTTGGTGAACAATATGATTCATTGTCTGATTTAATTTCTTTTGGCCTAGCACCTTCGTTACTTATGTACAATTGGTCTTTGAGGTCCTTTGTAGAAATACATCCCATAATGGGCAAAATTGGTTGGTTGGTTGCTTTTATTTATGCTGTTAGTGGTGCTTTGCGATTAGCCCGATTTAATGTACAAATAGGTTCGATCGACAAAGCCTATTTTCAAGGCTTACCTTCACCTGCTGCTGCTGCGTTGATTGGCGCATTTGTTTGGGTAGCTGTTGATCATGGTTTTGATGGGGAAACATTGCGTTTTGTGGCATTGGGAGTTACCTTAATTTCAGGATTGTTGATGGTTTCACGTGTGCGTTATTATTCGTTCAAAACTTTGCCATTTAAAGAGACAGTGCCTTTTGTCTGGATATTATTATTGGTGATGATTTTTGTATTACTGGCTTTGGCTCCTGCAAAAGTTCTGTTAATTGTTTTTACTTTATACGCCATCTCTGGATTGCTCATGACCATAGTGACCATTAATAAAAAACGCAGTCAGAAAAAAGCGACAAAATCAGTTGATAATAAGGAGTCAGAAGATATATGACACAAAAACAATTGGTTCAAGAAATTCACAATAATTCCGCAGGTACTTTGGATCAGCTCAAGTTACTGGCTGATTTATCACAAGCTTTTGTCCAATCATTAAACATAGATGAGACGCTTGATTTTGCTGTTGAGCAAATTGCAGATCACATGAATGCTGAGGCTTCATCAGTTTTTTTATTCAATAGTAAAAATAAAAAACTGGTTTGTCGGGCAAGTTTTGGTCCGGTGGATATTAAAGGTATTGATGTTGATGTTAATGATAGTATTGTCGGAAAAACACTGAAAAGCGGCGTTTGCCAAATGATTATAGATGCCAAACAAGACGGCAGTTATAATTGTAATGTCGATCAACTAACAGGTTTTCAAACCAAATCTGTATTGTGTACACCCTTAATTGCTGCTGGAGAAAGTATTGGTGTATTACAAGTTTTAAATAAACAAGATGCCATCTATTTTGACAACAGAGACAGAGATATTTTACTTGTATTGGCTTCTCCCATTGCTCTGGCAATCAATAATGCCCGATTAACTTTGAGATTGGTCGAACAAAATAGATTAAAAAAAGAAATTACACTGGCTAGAAGGTTGCAACGCTCTTTATTACCTCCGAGAAAAAAACCTCCTTTTCCAGTAGTTGGATCTAATGTACCTGCTTATGAGGTCTCTGGTGATTTTTATGATTACTTTTCATTAGGTGATGATTGTGTTGGTTTTGTTGTTGGTGATGTATCAGGAAAGGGCTTAGATGCTTCCATGTTGATGGTTCGTGCCAGTAGCTTATTAAGATGGATCGGCAAAGACCGTTTATCGCCCTCAAAATGGTTGGAAAAAGCCAACAAAGAATTGTGTGAAAGTGCTTCAAGAGGTATGTTTGTTTGTGCTGCTGCGGGTTATTTTTACCCAAAACAAGATAAGGTTGTGTGGTCAAATGCTGGATTGCCACCTGTGATTCATAAATGTCCAAAAAGTGGTGGTATTCATACTTGGATAGCCAATGCTCCACCCTTAGGAATTGATTCCGATTTGGATTTTCCAGAACAAGAAACAAACATTGGAAATGGTGGATTATATTTTTTAACCGATGGATTAACAGATGCTAGATTAGAAAATGGCGAACCATTGGGAACGGAAGGTTTAATTGAATACATTAAAACAGTTCAAGCTGAAACCGCAGAAGTCAGAATTGGTAAGATTATAACTTATGTTAGGCGCCAACATTTAGCAGACGATGCCACCATGTTATTGGTTGAAAAAAGAGACAATATTCAAGAAAATTATATTGACGGCATTAGTTTTAGAGCCGACCCAATCAATCTAAAAATGGTGAGAACAAAGGTTTCAGAAGTTGTCCATCAGTTAGAATTTTCAGAAGTCTGTGAGCAACAGCTGGTTTTATGCATAGATGAAGCTGTCACCAACATTTACCGGCACGCTTATAATAATGATGATACTGGAAAAATAGATTTATCATTTAAATTACAAAATAATACATTGGTTTTTTACCTCAGAGATTATGCTTCATTGGTTTATGATAACTCGATAAAACCACGTGATCTAACTCAAACACGTCCAGGAGGACTCGGCATTAATATTATTGATAGTGTCATGGATTCATGGGAATTTGCGACGCCCAAAGACGGATATGGAAATCTTTTGATAATGAAAAAAGAATTGGCGAGAGCATCGGATAATTAAAATCAATTGGCAATCAGAATAATAATCGAGAATAATAATCGAGAATAATAATCGAGAATAATAACTATTACATGAGATATAGCTTGTAATTTATTGAATAATTCCCATAATCCATAACTGAAGTTGGCCTGACAATCGCGGGTGACATGTTTGTCATACGAGGAAAGTCCGGGCTCCAAAGGACGCAGTGCCAGATAACGTCTGGGAAGCGTGAGCTTACGGCTAGTGCAGCAGAGAGAAAACCGCCAGTCTATTATTGATTGGTAAGGGTGAAAGGGTGCGGTAAGAGCGCACCGCATGACTGGTAACAGCTCATGGCAAGGTAAACCCCACTGGGAGCAAGACCAAATAGGAAAACAGGTCCTAATCCCAAAGTGGAAACACGATTTAGTGTGAATGAAATTAAAGTGAATATTGAATTTAGAAATCATATATTTACCTCATTGGTAATTTTTTATTTATAAATTTAATAGGCACATTAAGAGTATTTGCAATAAACCTGATTCTATTTTGGGATTAGGGCCATGCGTGGTCCGCGCAGTTTTCGGGTAGGTTGCTTGAGGCATGCAGCGATGCAATGTCCAGATGAATGATTGTCTTAAAAACAGGACCCGGCTTATTGGCCAACTTCTTTTTTTTGCATTGTCTTTTACTTCAACTCTGCGTTATTTGTTAATTTTAAAATGGTCACTTATGTCCATATAAGCTCACATTGTTAAAATTATCAAATGCCTTGATTTGAAGCAAAATACAACGCAAAAAACAAATAGTTGCATTGATTGTTGATCTAAT
>JBGCFT010000323.1:0-8203 GCA_045107085.1 Marinicellaceae bacterium
AAGTTTCTGAAGCTTGTAATAACGCACATGATACAATACGAGAAGTTGGAACATGTATTTATAATATTTGTTCATATTACGGTTGCGGACCATCTTTAGCAGGTTAACTAAATATGAAAAAGTAATAGAAAAAGTAATAGAGTCTTATAAGGCTCTTTTACTTTTTGTGATATAAAAAATATAATGGACAATCGCCTGTAAAAGAATTCAATCGAGTAAAAATAGGAGTATTTTAGCTTAATTTTCTTCTGATTTATTTAATTTTGACTGTGAGAAAGTAGATTGGAATGAGATTGATTAGAGTTTTAGTTTATTGCTATATTTATAACAAAGCTGTCCTTTACACTAAATAAGTCTCCGTGAAATATCTGTGACTTAAGTCTATTCTAAGGCAGGAGTAAATTGAATACATGCTCGCCATTTCTTGCCAAAATTGTAACAAAATTCTTTGAGTTGATTGACGGTTCCAACAGCTGTTACACAATTGGTTTTAATTAATAAAGAATAGGGAATATCATCATTGCCAAAAAATAATATATCTAAATGATCAAACCTATAGTAAAAATCTTATATTCTTGTGGGTCATTGACTTTGAAGATGAATGTCCATAATATTCACCATACTTTGAAAATACATGTCCATATAATTTATATTGATATCAGCTTTAACTATTAGAGAACTCACAGGTAAAAATTAAGTTATGAAAACAGCGATAGTATTAGGTGCCACTGGATTGGTAGGAAGCAAACTGGTCGATCGCTTGGCCAAAGAGTCAGGTGTCTCAACAGTTGTTGCTGTTACCAGACGTTCTGTTAATTACACCTCTAAAAAAATTATTAATGAAGTGATTAATTTTGATCAGTTAGAAAAACACCGTGATATATTTACCGGTGATGTTCTTTTTTCTTGTCTTGGGACAACACTTAAGCAAGCAGACTCGATTGAACAACAAAGAAAAGTAGATTACGAATATCAGTATGAAATTGCAAAAATAGCTTCTGAAAATAAAGTCAACCATTACATTCTGGTTTCATCTAGCGGTGCCAATAGCAAAAGCAGAAACAGCTATTTAAAGATGAAAGGTGATTTAGAAGAGGCAGTTTCAGTATTACCTTATAAGCGAATAAGCATACTACAACCTTCATTGCTCATCGGTAAGCGTGAATCCTTTCGTTTGGGAGAATCTGTGGGGAGCTTGGTGCTGCCTTTGTTGTGCAAACTTCCAGTTCTCAAACAGTATCGACCAATTTCTGGTGATGAGGTGGCAGAAAAAATGGTTTTACTGAGCTTGTCGTCTGGTAAACCTAAGGAGGTCTATCGACTTGATGAAATATTTAGCTGATTGTTTTTTTATAATATAGGTTCAATACCTAATAATAGGAGACAGTCATTGGTGATTCACAGATCTTTCTTGCTGATAAATCTTTAATAACAATTATTGATGGCCATGACCTTTGTTCATACACCATAAAAAAACCTCACCGAAGTGAGGTTTGGATTTAACTAAACAAGTTGCTTACTCAGTCGCTTAATCAAATTGGTTCATGGTGTTTTTTTCACCAGAAGCTTTCAGTGCTGCATCACCAGAAAAGTATTCTTTGTGGTCATCACCGATGTTTGAACCTGACATGTCTTGGTGTTTCACACATGCCAAACCTTCGCGAATTTCTTTTCTTTGTACACCAGTGACATATGCCAACATACCTTGATCACCAAAGTAACCTTTCGCCAACTGGTCAGTCGATAATGCCGCTGTGTGGTAAGTTGGTAATGTAATCAAGTGATGGAAAATACCGGCTTGTTGGGCACCATCACGTTGAAAGGCTTGAATCATTTGATCGGCTTTGAGGCCCAGATCAGTTTCATCATACTTGATGTCCATCAGGGCTTCGCGATCATAAGCACTGACATCAGCACCGGCTTCAACCATGATGTCAAAAGCTTGTTGACGGAAGTTTAAAGTCCAGTTGAAAGAAGGTGAGTTGTTGTATACCAGTTTGGCATCAGGTACTGTTTTACGGATGCGATCAACCATACCTCCTATCTGTCCGACATGTGGGGTTGAGGTTTCGATCCACAACAGATCAGCACCGTTTTGTAAACTTGTTACGCAATCCAATACACAGCGGTCTTCACCCGTTCCTGGTTTGAATTGGAATAAGCCACTGGCTAATCTTTTGGGTTTCACCAATTTGCCCCCTTGTTTGATTACCACATCGCCATTGTTCAAATCTTCGGTTGAGATTTCATCGCAATCTAAATAAGCATTGTATTGGTCCCCCAAATCACCAGGCTCATTGGTAACCGCAATTTGTTTGGTTAAACCAGCACCCAAAGAATCGGTTCTGGCAACAATTACACCATCATCTATACCCAATTCAAGGAAGGCATACCTGACTGCACGAATTTTAGCTAAAAAGTCAGCATGAGGCACCGTGACTTTACCGTCTTGGTGTCCACATTGCTTTTCATCAGAAACTTGGTTTTCAATTTGAATGGCGCAGGCACCAGCCTCAATCATTTTTTTGGCCAGAAGGTAAGTGGCTTCTTCGTTACCAAAACCAGCATCTATATCAGCAATGATGGGTACCACATGGGTTTCAAAGTTATCAATGGCTTCTTGCAGACTATCGGCCTTGGCCTGATCGCCACTGGCTTTGGCGGCATCCAAATCTTTAAACAAGCCACGCAACTCACGTGCATCGGCTTGTTTCAAAAAGTCATACAACTCTTCAATTAAAGCAGGCACAGATGTTTTTTCATGCATCGACTGATCAGGCAATGGACCAAACTCAGATCGCAGGGCAGCTATCATCCAACCTGATAAGTACAGGTAACGCTTATCTGTGGTGCCGTGGTGTTTTTTGACCGCAATCATTTTCTGTTGGCCAATAAAACCATGCCAACAACCCAAAGACTGGGTGTACTTGGATGAATCCAAATCGTAATCTCGCATGTCCTTGCGCATGATTTTGGCGGTGTATTTGGCAATTTCTAAACCGGTTTTGAATCGATTTTGTAGCTTCATTCTGGCCACAAATTCGGGATTGATGGATGCCCAAGTTGACTGATTTTCTTTGATAATTCCGTCTGCTGATTTTACTTCTGTTTGGTAATTTGACATTTCTAAGAGTCCTAATTGTTGTTAATGGTTGGTTACCTAAAATTGATAAACTGTGTGTATAATAAAGCCATTCAAACAAACGTATGAATAACATGTTTGAGCATTATAAGAGCGCTTTCGCTACTTTTAAACACTTTTTTTGCTTATTTTATGTGATTTATATTTTTCCTTCCCAGATAGAAAAAATCTGCAAATTAAAGTAAATACTCTAAAAAGGTGTTATATAATATATGGTTTTCTTCTTAAAAATCTCTTTAAACAGGATACATAATGACACAATATACCCATAAAGCCACCCTTAAAGTTGATTCCATACTCGCCACTTTCATTGATCAAAAAGTGCTGCCTGAACTGAACATCAACAGCGAACACTTTTGGTCATCATTTGCTGGCGTGATTAAAGATTTAGCTCCTCTCAATAAACAATTGCTTAACAAGCGCCAAGACTTACAAGCCAGTTTGGACAAGTGGTTGTTAAACAATCGCCAAGATTTTAAACAAGAGGCTTATGTGGCGCATTTAAAAGAAATCGGTTACTTGGTCGAAGAAGGCGAAGCCTTTGAGGTCACCACAGATAATGTGGATACTGAAATTTCACAACAAGCAGGGCCTCAATTGGTAGTGCCAACTTCAAACGCACGTTTTGCCCTAAATGCCACCAACGCTCGCTGGGGCAGCTTGTATGATGCTTTGTATGGTACTGATGTGATCCCAGAAACCGACGGTGCTGAGAAAACCGCTGGTTACAACCCTGTGCGCGGTAAAAAGGTCATTGATTATGGCCGTGAGTTCTTAGATGAGCACTTTCCCTTGGCTCAAGGCAGTCATCATGATGTAACTGAATATTCAATTGTAGACCAAAAACTGTTGGTTACTATCAACACAGGAAATACCGAATTAAAACAAGCTACACAGTGTTTGGGGTTCAATGGGACTGCTGATGCCCCAACCCAAATCGTACTGCAAAATAATGATTTACATGTCATCATAGAAATTGATAAAGAATCAGCCATTGGTCAAACCGATCTAGCAGGAGTTAAAGACTTGACTTTCGAGGCAGCAGTGACCACCATTCAAGATTTTGAAGACTCTGTTGCAGCGGTTGATGGCGAAGACAAGGTTGGGGTTTATCGCAATTGGCTAGGATTGATGCGTGGTGATTTATCTGACACGTTTGACAAGAATGGTAAAAAAATGACACGGGTGGCAGCACCCGATAAGAGTTATCAGTCATTGCAAGGTGACACGGTTACTTTGCATGGCCGCAGTTTATTGTTCTGCCGCAACGTCGGGCATCTGATGACTAACCCAGCCATTATCGATGCAGAGGATCAAGAAGTACCTGAAGGGATCATGGATGCCATGCTTAGTGTGTTGATTTCTATGCATGATTTAAAGGGTCTAGGTCCTTTGCGAAATTCCAGAACCGGCAGTATTTACATTGTTAAACCTAAAATGCACGGGCCAGAAGAAGTGGCTTTTACCAACACCTTATTCAATCGAATTGAAGACGAGCTTGGTTTGCCCAGACACACCATTAAAATCGGTGTGATGGATGAAGAGCGCCGCACCACAGTAAACTTAAAAGAATGTATCAGACAGGTCAAAGATCGCATTGTATTCATCAACACCGGTTTCTTGGACCGCACTGGTGATGAAATTCACACCAGTATGTTGTTGGGCCCAATGGCACCGAAAGCCGACATCAAAGGCATGCCTTGGATCAAAGCCTATGAAGACTGGAATGTCGACATAGGACTGGAATGTGGTTTCCCAAGCCATGCACAAATTGGTAAGGGTATGTGGGCGATGCCAGATGAAATGGCAAAAATGATGGCAATCAAAACTGAACATCCAGAAGCCGGTGCTAACTGTGCTTGGGTACCTTCACCAATTGGTGCTACCTTACATGCCATGCACTACCATCAAATTAACGTCTTCGATGTGCAAAAACAGTTAAAAGAACGCCCCAGAGCCGACATCAATGACATCTTAACCATCCCTTTGTGTTATCAGCCGGAACAATTAAGTGCGGAACAAATTCAGCATGAACTGGACAACAATGCCCAAGGCATTCTGGGTTATGTGGTGCGCTGGATTGACCACGGTGTAGGCTGTTCGAAAGTACCCGATATCAATAACGTTGGCTTAATGGAAGACCGCGCCACTTTACGCATTGCCAGTCAACACATCTGTAATTGGCTTGAACATGGACTTTGTGATGCAGCTCAAGTTAATGAAACTTTTGCCCGCATGGCTCAAATAGTTGACCAACAAAATGCCCATGACCCTGCTTACCAGAACATGGCAGATGGCTTGGATAACAACACCGCCTTTCAAGCTGCTTTGGATTTGGTGTTCAAAGGCAAACAACAACCTTCAGGTTACACCGAACCATTGTTGCATGCTTATCGTTTGAAGCTGAAAGCCAACTAGAGTAGATTAGGGGCGCAACCGTAATATGATAATGTTCGCTTTCTATTGCAAAAAAGTATAGAAATAATAGTAGGGGACAGGCTCATAAAAAAATGTCATAATTTTATCTAAAAAAAAGGTTTTCTTATAGAAGAATAAGTCATTTTAATCCAGCAAGCTTGATTTATGTGATGTATGATTATCCCCAGAGCATGTGTCTAATACTGCTTGTGCAGTATTGATTCATCAGTACCATAATTAATTAATCATAGAGACCTTTGCTTGATTCTAGGTGGTTTAGAAAAGAGTCAAAAATAATCTAATCAAGGCGAAAAATGCAGTTTAATACGCTGGTATTAGCAAATTTTTCAACGGTGATCAGGTTGTTTTTTTACTGTTTATCTTGACACACGAATCAAGCAAACGTCTCTCATATAAATTAAATGAAATTTCATAACTTTATCTTTTCTTTTTTTATTCTTTCATTGTGTCACTCAGCGACAGCAAGAGAATACCACTTAAATTTGGGCAGTTATCTCAGTACTAAACCATCAATGCCCTCTGGCATTGCTGTTAACGCTGCTAATGAATTGGTTATTGGTTTGACTTACAATAATGATAACTCCGAAATTCAGTTTCGAAAGATAAACAGTGGTGAACTAGTTCGAAGCAATAAGATTAATGGTTCAATCAATCAACTTATTTCTGCCGCAGATTAAAAAGCATGGGCAGCTGTCGGTGCTTTTGGTTTAGTGGTAAGTAATAAAATAGGAACAGCAGTTGAATGGACTTTAGATATCGATACATTGAGCAACGAGCCAAGACAAGTTGACTTGTGTGAAAGTGCTGTTGTCATGCTCATTGATCAATCAATTTTTATTTACGACAGAAATTCGGTTTTTATCAATAGTTTTTCAGTCAAAGCAAGCAATATTAGTGGCATTGCTTGTGGCAACAATCAAGTATTTGTTACCGGATATCGACAAGTTTCAGCCAACCTTCAACAACCATTTTTAGAATCTTACACTAACTTGGGAGAGCTGAATTGGAAAAACTGGGGCTGGTCAGCTGCTGAAGCAATCTCCGTAAATTCGACTGCCGATTCTAGGGGTTTAAGGGTGCGTTTTAGTCAAGATGAGCATCTATATTTTGCAGGTTCAACCGATGGAGGTAATAATACTTTTAGATTTAACCCTCAGGATTTGAATGTGCTTGCAAACACTATTTCTTTTGACGAATATAACCAACCTTTTGGTTTCTCAGGTTCGCCTAGATTTAGCTATTATGCAAAAATAGATCCGATCAATGGCAATTTGATACAAGGTCAGTTCCTGCTTACTCGATTAACCAATGGTAATGGAAATTCAATCACCATTGATAGTATTGCTATAAACCAAAATGGGCACATGTTAGCTGGCGGACAAGCTTTTGCTAGTATAGATAAACGCAATGATTTAACTGTCAATGGGACGGATGTGGCACCGTATGCTGGTGCTGACCCATATATAATTAATGTTTCAACTGACTACATGAGTCGATCAGCTTGGCATGTATTTAATTTTGATGCAGCCCGCGGAAGAATCAACGCAGTTGAAAACTGGAATGGTCTAAACGTTTTTGTAGCTCATATAACTTAAGGCAGCTTAATAACAGCTAATCCAGTCATCAACAGCGGCGATTTAAACTTTGAAGTCAGTGATGAAAACCCAGCAGCTTTCCTGGGTGTCAATGGGATTAATGATTTAATTTTTAGAAATGGTTTCGATTGAATTTAATATTTTAAATTTTTACCAATGCGAGACAAATTATTAAAATAAGAGATTCAGTTGAACTTCCTCCAAATCACTAAATACTGATTTATTGAAGAGTAGGGGATGTTATCACCTCCAATAAAATTCAGTTAAGAAATTTCATGCTAATCTTCTTGTATCACACCAGATACTGGAAATTGAAACCTCATCATATGAGTTGATTTACCTCAAGATTCCTGACTTTCACTTTAAATCAATTATCTACGGGAACAATTTCATTTTGAATGATGTTATAGTATTCTGATTGATGCTGATAATACATTTGTTTTAATTGAGAATTTATCTCAAAAGCTGTAATTCTTTTACCTGACTTTGTAAATAATGACACGTTCAAAAACGTATTGACTCCTGGAGCTAATTTTGTTCCAAGTGTAGTAGTCGTATCAGCATACCAACGACGAAACTTTTGAAAAGTTGCTTCTCTTCCAAATAAGACATTTAGTTCTTCTACTATTAAATTTGATTGTTTTAAATCTTCTTCTGATAATTTTTCTTTTAAATAAAAAAATTGAGAATTGTTGGTTTTATTTGTTTTACCATGAGCCATAACTAGCCAAGAATAGGCTAAAGTTAAATCTTTTTCGAAACCATAATCGCCATTTTGATATATGGCACTTATCGCTTGCATAGCTGGTTTAAATCCATAGCTTGCAGACAATCTTAATTTCTGCATAAACTTTTTTCTTTTGCTTTTATTTGACTTTTTCTTAAGATCTTGTAATTCATTGCGCGCAAGAATTGCCCAATACATACCTGGGTCAATAATCATATCCTCTTTGGCATTTAAATGAAGACCGGTACTTGCAGTTGAGTTAAAACTTAAAGTCAGAAAAATAATTATAATGTATTTTTT
>JBGCFT010000324.1:0-29747 GCA_045107085.1 Marinicellaceae bacterium
GCTGCTTATTTAAGAGGATTAGATCGAAAACTTCAATCAAAATTACCATTGGCTCTTCGTGGCCTCTGTTCACTGGCTAATATGCGTGGACAATTAGTCGTTTTATTATGTCAGTCTCAATTAGAAGCCAGTAAAGTTCGCATGCATAGCCGAGTGATTCTACAGATATTTAATCAAAATTTCAAAATAACTGCGAATAAATTAAAAATTATCATTGATTCTGAAAATTAATATTTCTTTTTTTCAAATTTTTAACTGATCATCCAAAAAAAAATCACTTTAAAGAATTACTTTAAAGTGATTTTGTAAGTCTTGTGTGTCTCATCAATTAATAAGACATTGAAACTTTATAGATTAATCAATTGAAAAGTTCATCAAATCAACTGGAACATTTCCAAAACCATTGACCACGATAATACCACGAAAATCTGGGAAGTTAATTCCTGAAGTTGGCGTAGGGTCTGTAATACCACAAGCTTCTGCAGAGAGAAAAAAGTCACCTGTTTGGCTAGAATCATTTGAACCGAAGAAAAAGCCATGGCCTTCTTCTAGATCTGGAGTATTGACTTCAACAACCATATTGTTGACAGAAGAGTCAAAACTTACTGGATTGTCATAAGGAAAATTAGCTACAGTACCAGTTGCACCATCCATAACAGTTGTATTAAACTCATCAACCAATGTTAGATTGCCACCAGGAAAAGTATCACCTTGTGCTAAGGACCATACTCTGATTATGATAGGTTGAGAACCATCTGTTCCACTGGTTGCATTTTCTACTCCTAGATCTATATCAGTAATACTTAACTCACCTAGTCCCGCTGAAGACAAATCAAAAAATCTAAAATAGGAATTATCAGCATGAACCCCCATATCGCCACAATGCACTGAATTTAGTCCAAGAATTGTAGATACATCTGAAGGATCTGATGCCAAAACTGTAGCTCCATCTCCAGCGAAACCAGTATTGATTGTATTAGCTTGTCCATTAGGATTGGTAGTAAATGTTTGGGCATTTATAATTGTTGATAACAATAATCCGCCAATTAGTGTTGTTTTTTTCATAATAAACCTTTAATAATTTTAAAATAAGCGGGAACATTAACAGAATAATTTTTAATTGCAAGCGTTTTTAATATCATTTTTAATGTATTATTAATTGTAATTACTTTTTAGACTGTAACTAATTCGTTACAATTGCGCTCATGAAAATCAAACTAACTATTGAAAAGAATTTAAATATTACAAATCATATAATGCCTTTATTCATGGAATATGAAGTAAACATTCAAAATTTAGAATCTAAACAAGGTAATTTATATATAGAAACAAATAAAATTGATAAAAGCCTAGAACGAACCATAGCGTCTCGGTTGATAAAAGTAAGTGGCATTAACTGGGTTGAAAACATTACCCACCTTCCAACATACGAACGTAGAATGCATTATGAAACTATTCTAAATTCAATAAACAATCCCATTTTAGCAATCAATTCAAAAGGGGAAATCACGTATCAAAATAAAAACGCTAAAAATTCTTTCAAAGTTCCTGATCGTTCAAATATTAAACAAATTTTTAAAAGTCTCGACTGGGCTCAAAAAGTTGATACTGCTGCAAAAACCAATACCTACGTTAACATCAATACAACAGTGGGTCATATGATAATTGATGTTAAGCCCATTGAAAAGACCGGCAATATTCCAATTGGTGCCATTTTAGAATTTAAACCTGAAAAACAAATCCAAAAAATCTATAAGACTTTAAAGAATTCGAATTTACTTGACTTTAACATGATGGTTACTGAAAACCCAGCTATAAAAGATACCATTAATCGTGCTAAACTTATGTGCAATACACAAGCGCCAATAATTATTTATGGAGAATCAGGCACTGGCAAAAAAACATTAGCTCAATCGATTCATACTTACAGTGAAAGAAAGAATGGTATCTTTTCAGTCATTGATTGTGCCATTATTGAGCCTTCAGAAATAGAATCGGTATTGTTTGGTTGCTCAGGATCAACAGATTCCAAAATTGGAGCAATAGAACTTTCTCAAGACGGTACATTATATATTGATTCTATTCATGAACTGTCAGAAAGTGTCCAAAATAAACTTTTAAAATTTATAAACTCTCAATCTTCATCTAATCAAATTGGACTAAAAATTATTGCTGCATCAACAAAATCCTTGAAAACATTAGTGGATAAAGATCAATTCAATAAAGATTTATTTTATGCCTTGGATATTAGCCACTTGCGTTTGCCACCTTTACTGGATAGAAAAGATGAAATAGAACCTTTAACTCAACACTTTTTGAACAATTTCAACAAAAACCAAAGCAAACAACCGATTAGTATCTGTCCAAACGCACTCAATAAAATACTATCCTATCACTGGCCAGGAAATATAAATCAATTAAAACAGGTGATATACAACGCTGTATTAGTAGCTGAGGAAATGAGGATTAAAGACGATGATATTGTCATAGAAGGACAAATAAATATCAACCAATCTCTTGGAAAACTAAGTCTACCTGAAGCAGTTGCAAATTTCGAAAAGCACTTTTTGGAACAGTGGTATCAAAAACACTCCTCAACAAGAAAACTTGCCTCTCATTTAGGTGTTTCGCACACTACAATCGCCCAAAAGTTGAACAAATATAGCATTAATTAAATAATTTATCAAAAATCCTTACTTTTATGCATGATAGTCAAGTATTTGTCTTTATATTTGTTAAAATGCCAGCACTTAAATAAGCCAATTCGTGGAGAATTTTTTATGGCATTAAATACGCCACATGGTGGGAAATTAATTAATCTTATCCCCAACCAAGAACAAGTTGAAATACTAAAAAAAGAAACCTTAAACTTACCAAGCTGGGATTTAACAGAGCGCCAAATATGCGATATTGAATTACTATTAAATGGTGGGTTTTCTCCACTTGATGGCTTTATGAATAAAACTGATTACGCATCAGTATTATCAAGTATGCGTTTAGCAGATGGTACTTTGTGGCCAATGCCTATTATGCTTGACGTTAGTTCTGAACTTGCAAATAGCTTGAGCAAAGGTGACCGTCTGGCACTAAGAGATGTTGAAGGTGTTGTAATTGCCATCATTAACGTCGAAGACAAGTGGAAAGTTGATAAAAGCGCTGAGGCACAAGCAGTTTATGCGACAACTGACACCAAGCATCCTGCTGTTAGTTTTCTAAATAATCACATTGAAGATTATTATATTGGCGGCAAGCTTGAAGGTCTTCAGTTGCCTGTTCATTATGATTACGCAACACATAGACATACGCCTCAAGAACTCAGGAGCAAGTTTAAAAGATTGACGTGGAACAAGGTCGTTGCCTTTCAAACCAGAAACCCAATGCACAGAGCCCACCAAGAACTAACATTTAGAGCTGCAAAGAACGTCCAAGCCAATTTGTTAATTCATCCTGTTGTTGGTATGACGAAACCAGGCGATATCGATCATTTTACCCGTGTTAAGTGCTATGAAGAATTATTAAAGAAATTTCCAGAACGAACAACAACATTGTCTTTGTTGCCTCTGGCAATGCGTATGGGCGGCCCAAGAGAAGCTGTTTGGCATGCACTCATTCGAAAAAACTTTGGTTGTTCACACCTTATAGTTGGGCGAGACCATGCTGGTCCGGGTGATGACTCTAATAGCCAGCCTTTTTATGGGGCTTATGAAGCCCAAGAATTATTGTTAAAATACGAAGAAGAAATTGGCATAAAAATGGTTGCATTTGAAATGATGTTGTATTCTTCAGACCGTGCTCAGTATGTTCCTGCATCAGAGGTAAAAGAAGGAGAAAATATACTTAACATTTCAGGAACAGAGTTAAGAAGAAGACTTCAACAAGGAATAGACATTCCACCTTGGTTTTCTTATCCAGAGGTGGTTAGAATATTACAGAAAAGCCACCCACCAAGAGACAAGCAAGGCTTTACCATTTTCTTTACGGGATTATCTGGTTCTGGCAAATCAACTATTGCCAATGCCTTAATGGTTAACTTAATGGAAATGATAGAAAGACCAATCACTTTATTAGATGGAGATGTTGTCCGTAAAAATCTTTCCTCAGAGCTGGGTTTTTCTAGAGAACACCGCAACTTAAATGTTTTAAGAATTGGTTATGTTGCAAGTGAAATTACAAAGAATGGTGGCATTGCAATTTGTGCACCTATTGCACCTTATATTGAAACCAGAAAACAAGTTAGAGATGAAATTGAACCTTTAGGTGGCTTTTTAGAAGTTCATGTGGCGACTTCTGTTGATGTTTGCGAAACAAGAGACAGAAAAGGGCTATATGCAAAAGCCAGAGCTGGGATAATAAAAGAGTTTACAGGCATCAGTGACCCTTATGAAGCGCCTCAAAATCCTGAGGTTGTGATTGATACCGAATACTGCAAACCTGCTGAAGCTGCTCAAAAAATCATACTTAAACTTGAGTCAATGGGTCTGATAAAATAAGTGCCAAAAGCTACTCAAATTGATTCTTAAAACTAATTTGAGTAGCATTTCATTTTTAATCTGGAATGATTAATTATTTATAACTTTATTGTTAACTTGATCTGGAAAAGAATACTTATAAATTCTTCGAAGCACTGCTAAATATTGTGTAAAGAAAGATCCTGAATTGTAAGTAATGCCATATTTATTGGCAATAGCCTCAACCTTTGGAGACATCTCTACATATCGCCTTGCAGGAATATCAGGAAATAGATGGTGTTCAATTTGGCAACTTAAATGGCCCGTTAATATATGAAACCATTTTTTGCCTGTTAAGTTTGATGAACCTAACATTTGTCTATAATACCATTGACCTTTGGACTCATTTTCACACTCTTTTTCTGTAAAAGTCTCAATATCTTCAGTAAAATGTCCACAAAATATGATAGTAGATGTCCATAGATTTCGTATTAAGTTGGCAATTAAATTACCAATTAATATGGGCAAAAACATTGGCCAAGCAATGACTGGATAAAAAACGTAATCTTTAAACATCTGCTTTGCAGCTTTTCCAAAAAAACTTTTCTTTAACTGCTTATCACTTATTTGCTGGTGACGCTTTTTATTTTTCTTACCAACAAAAACCCTCTCAGCTGCCATTTCATGATAAGCAATTCCCCATTCAAAAAGAGCACTTAGATTCAGGTAAGTTAAAAACTGCCACCTATTTTTTCTTCTCCATGGAAGATCATCACTCAATCTAAGCAACCCATATCCAAAATCCCTGTCTTTGCCAATAATATTAGTATAAGTGTGGTGTTCATAATTGTGAACTCTTTTCCATGAACCTGCATCACAAATAATGTCCCATTCAAATGTTTTTGAATTAATATTTTCATCATTCATCCAATCATACTGACCATGAAGAACATTATGACCAATCTCCATATTATCTAATATTTTTGCAAAAGCCAAAAGTAATACCCCAACACCCCAAAATATCATATTGAAAAAACCAAGCACCATCACTATACGGCCTATAATTTCGCAGGACCTTTGTATGCGTATAATTCGTCGAATATAATTGGCATCATCTTGACCTATATTTTGCATCACCTCTTCTCTTACAGCATTTAATTCTGAAGCCAGTCCTTCAAGTTGAGATTTATTTAATTTATTTTTCATAAGTATTCCTTAAAGATTTAGACTTACATCAGTCACTGGCATAGAAATACACAACTGCAATTCCTCCGAGCCAGTATCTGAATATGTATTTGTAAGAGTGTTATAAACAACACCGTGATTTTTTTTACACTTACATTGATGACAAACACCCATTCGACAACCAGTTATTGGCTTCAAACCAGAAGATTCAGCTAAATCTAATAAAGTACTTGAGTTCTTTGGTTTAGATTTAACCATCAATGAAGAGTTTACAAATTCAATGTTACAAGCTTTTTCCAATTCAATACTCATCGAATTGTTTGATCCAAAATATTCATAATAAATAGAGTCCGATTGAAAACCATTATTTATTAAGGTGTTTTTAGCTGATTCAATCATTGAACCTGGTCCACAAATATAAGTATCCCTGTCTAAAAAATCAGGACAAATTTTATTTAAATGGCTGTCGCAGAATCTTCCTTTTTGAGTACTGTCAATCAGAGTAATAGTGGTCTTCGAATGCTGTTTTGTAAATTGCTTTAATTCTTCTTTAAAGAGATGTTTTGAATTTCTTGCATAATAAATGAGATGAATATTTGAGTTTCTATTGTTCATAATTATACTTTTTAATGGCGTAATTCCTGTACCTGCAGCTATCAATAACATTGGCTTGCTCATGTCTTGAACACAAAAATCGCCCAATGCATTTGAGACACTTATATATTGACCTTGCTTTAAGTTGTCGTATAACCATGGAGTAATATTTCCTTTTAATTGTTTTTGAATGGTCAACTCTATAATATTTTTCTCTTTAAAGAGCGTAGGATTGGATGAAATACTAAAATACCGTGATGTTCTTACTCCTTTTTTTTCAACTATTAGCTCAATAAATTGACCTGCTTTAAAACCTTTCCACAGACTACTCAATCTTAACACCAGCGTATAGACGTCTTTATTTTCATTTCGAACCGCAAGAACTTTCGCTCTATACTTGTTAAACTTGAAGCCAACAAGGAACTTTTGAATAAGTGGTTCAAAAAAGCCATTGATGCTTTTGTTATTGAATAAAGAAAACGTTATCCACTGAAGTGATTTTTTAAACATGTTACCAACCAATTTATATATTAATTTATTTAGCGTACAAGTGTACACTTAGTTTTTAGAGTAATACATCTAATTATGGATTTATCTATATTTTTAAATAAGATTAAAATACACATATGTATATATTTATAGAAAATTAATACACTTGTTTTTTAAAAAAAGATTAAATTAAGTTAAATAGCCAGAGGAATATGAGACGCAAAAATATTTAGTAACAGCTATTTAACTCTTATTGAATCTTATGAAATTAACGGGACTGCAATAAAAAAAGTTGATATTTAACCTTTATTTACATACAACCAGCGGTTTTTTGTTAAAATCACGCTCTTATATTTTAATAGTGGATAAATCCATATTACTCATTAACAACATGATTAAACATTTACAGGAATTACTAGAAAAAGCGGTCGATGATTTACGTAGAAAAAAAATATTTCCAAAGGATTTAAATCCTGAAATATTTTTTGAAAGAACCAGAAGCAAGGAGCATGGTGATTTTGCAACAAATATTGCACTCACTCTTGCAAAACCACTTAAAAAGAATCCGCGCGAAATAGCTCAACTTATAGTAGATGAGTTAATCGATACATTGCATGTATCTAAAGTGGAAATTGCAGGCCCAGGTTTTTTAAATTTTTTCCTGACAGAAAACTGCCGACGTCAAATCATAAAGAAAGTATTAAAACAAAAAAATAAATTTGGTAATAATGAGTTTGGTAAAAACAAAAAAATTACTGTTGAATTTGTTTCTGCCAATCCAACAGGACCATTACATGTAGGACATGGCCGAGGAGCAGCTTACGGCGCCTCATTATCTAATATACTAGACAAATGTGGCTATCAAGTTCAAAGAGAATATTATGTCAATGATAACGGTAGACAAATGGACATATTGGCTACATCAGTTTGGTTACGTTATATTGAATTGTGTGGTGTTCCTGTTGTTTTTCCTGACAACGGCTACCAAGGTGAATACATAGTTGATATTTCACGTAAAGTCAGAAAAAAATATGGTGATAAATTTTTATTTCAAAGCCAAGAAATTTTTGAGACAGTTCCTGCTGACGAAAAAAATGGTGGTGATAAAGAGCTACATATTGACGGTTTAATCGCCAATGCAAAACAATTATTAGGGCTTGAGAGTTATGAAACAGTTTTTCAAATAGCTTTAAAAAATATTTTATCTGGTATCAAAAAAGACTTAGAAAAATTTAATGTCGATTATGATTCGTGGTTTTCAGAAAAATTTTTACACGAAGGAGACACCATCGACCGTGTATTAAGCTTATTAAAAGACAAAGGTTACCTTTATGAAAAAGATGGTGCTTTATGGTTTATGGCCACCCATTTTGGTGATGATTTAGATAGAGTCGTGCAAAGAGAAAATGGTCAAAAGACTTATTTCGCCTCTGATATCGCTTATTTATTGAATAAATTCGAGCGTAAATTTGAAGGTGCTCTATATGTATTTGGTGCGGACCATCATGGATATATTGCCAGGTTAAAGGCCGCTGCAAAAGGATTAGACATCAATCCCGATGATATTGAAATTGTATTAACTCAATTTGCCAATCTTATTGAAAACGGCGAAAAAGTTCAAATGGGAACCCGCTCTGGTAAATTTGTTTCACTGTCTCAACTAATTGACGATGTGGGAGTTGATGCCGCACGTTTCTTTTATGTGATGCGAAGCCACGATCAACACTTAGATTTTGATCTTGATTTAGCGAAAAAACAAAGTTCAGACAATCCTGTTTTTTATATTCAATATGCACATGCTCGTATTTGTAGAATATTTGAAAAATTAGATGATCACGATTTACAATTTAATAAAGAAATTGGTAACGCAAGTCTGCATCTGTTAATTACCAATACAGAGCAAGATTTGATTAGAACCATCTCTTCTTACCAAGAAATAATAATGGCAGCTGGCAGAACCAGGTCACCTCATCTATTGGCCAATTATCTCAGAGAGTTGGCGCAAAACTTTCAAAGTTATTACAGCAAACATAAAATTGGTATTGGTGTTGAAGATGAAAACTTAAGAAACGCCAGATTAAACTTATCTAAAGCAACAAAAATAATAATTGCAAATGGTTTGAATTTATTGGGCGCTTCAGCACCTGAATCTATGTTTTCTGAAGACATTAATTAAAACAGACTATTCATGGCTACCAAAAAGAAAACAACAAAGAAAAAAACCAGACGCAAAGCAGGGCGACCTGCTGCTAAACAAAAATTGCCTGGCTGGATTATTTTATTAATTGGCATGCTATTTGGATTATCAATTGCTGTTTTTGGATATGTATCTGGCTGGGTTCCAAAACCTAAAAATATCGATGAAAAACCGATTGCTCAATCTTCACAAAGCACAGATAAAAACAGCATTGAAGATAAAAGCGAAGACTTAGTCATCACTAAACCTCAAAAACAGTATGATTTTTATACCACTTTACAAGAAATGGAAGTCGTTATCGATGAAACAGAGCTTTCTCAATCAGATCCCCGTACGGCTAAAAGTTTTACCATTCAATTAGGAGCTTTTAAAAATCTTTCTGATGCTGAATCCTTAAAAGCTCAAGTGGCATTTATTGGACAAACAGCCTACATTCAACCTATAGTTGATGGCAATAATACACAATGGCACCGTGTGAGAATAGGTCCATTTGATAGCGGAAGAAAAGCGGGTGTCGTCATTAAAAACTTGGACAAGAATGGCTTTAACTCAATAATTATTAAAAATAAATAATTTATTATAATTTAGTCTTCTTGTTTACTTACCCAATATATAAATATTATTATTAAAACAAGAGTCATCAAAAACCATTGAACGGCATATCCAATGTGTTTTTCTGGCAGCATAACTATTGGATTCCAATTGCGTTCAAATCCTTGACTTTGGTCTTTTTCTAATAATAAAACTCGATTACTGACAATACAATTTAAAGATCCACATAAGTTTTCATATAAAAAACTTGAAACCTTTTCTCTGTCATAATAAGTCATTAATTGCGGAGATTCGTTATTATCTAATTCAATTTCACCCAGTTGAATACCTACTTGTGGAGAATGATTTAATTTCCCCAATATATCTACCTGACTGGATTCAATATCGAAATCAAGATTTTCAGATCCTGCTTTGGGAACCCAACCTCTATTGACCATAATATAAGTATTGAGTCCTTCAATTAAAAAAGGTGTAAATACATGAAAACCTATGCGTTTGTTGTTCACTTGATTGTCCAACAGTAATTGAGGCGATGAAAGAAAGCGGCCAGATAATGTGACATTAGCATATTGAGGTAAATCTTTAATCTGATCTGCTTCAACAACTTGAGTCATTTGATCGTCAGCAAGCAATTCTAACAGTACTTCCTTTTCTTGGGCGCGTTGAAGTTGCCATAACCCTAAGTTTGTCATCAGAACTACAAAAAACAAAGCTACTATTGATGGAATGAGAGGTGGTTTTTTCATGTTTTATTATTTAAATGTTTAGAAGAAAAAGAATGGGGCAATAAATCAGCTACTGTAAATGTGTGGAGATGATTCTCATGATAAACTAATACTGTTGTTTTTGTATCACTGAACTCTTGAATCTTTTGACGACATCCTCCACAAGGAGTCACTAACTGATCACCCGAGCTGACTAGCAGGATTTGTTTAATTAAATGACCACCTTTTAATATCATATGAGAAATAGCCGAGCCTTCAGCACAAACCCCCAATGGATAGGCCGCATTTTCAACGTTACAACCAGCATGAATATTATTATTTTCGTCAAGTATTGCAGCACCAACCGAGTAATTTGAATACGGTGCATAAGCTTTTTTCATCGCTTCTTGTGCCTGGCTGATTAACATGCGTTCAATATCGTTTTGACTGTTCATTATTCATCTACCTAGAGTCGGTTGTTGACAATATCGAATATTCCCATGCTTTTCAACTAAATTCATTCTTTTAATTGGCAATGTTCATGCTTATCACTTAAAATACGCCGGCTTGCTAGCATGGTATAGCAACAAATCTAATCAATGCGATTGTTCAACGCTTGATTGGTCACTTAAAACGAGGTGTTCAATAACACCAAATATATTGGAGAAAAGTCATGTTGACTGTAGAACAAACACAAGAAATTATCAATGAATATAAAATAACCGAAAATGACACAGGATCTGCTGATGTTCAGATTGCGTTATTAACAGCAAGAATTACATATCTTACAGAGCATTTTAAATCACACAAAAAAGATCTTCATTCAAGAAGAGGATTATTGAAGTTGGTTAACCAACGTCGTAAACTTCAGAAGTATCTGCAATCGACTGATTTAGAACGCTATCAAAAACTAATCAAACGTTTGGGATTACGTAGATAATAGTAAAAGGATAAAAAAGGTACTAAGAGTACCTTTTTTTTATTGGAAACGAAAATAAAAATTTAAATTAAAATAGGTGAAAATAGCAGTGGCTAAATATACAAAAAAATTTCAGTATGGCAACCATACTGTAGAGCTAGAGACTGGTGAAATTGCAAGACAAGCAAGTTCAACAGTAAAAGTAACAATGGGAGATACGGTTGTGTTGGTTGCAGTCGTAGCAAAAAAAGAAGCCAATCCAGGACAAGGGTTCTTCCCATTAACAGTAAATTATCAAGAAAAAGCATATGCTGCTGGTAAAATTCCAGGTGGGTTCTTTAAAAGGGAAGGACGACCAACCGAAAAAGAAATATTGATTTGCCGTCTAATTGATAGACCAATTAGGCCATTATTCCCTAAAGGCTTTAAAAATGAAATACAAGTTGTTGCAACTGTTATTTCTTACTCAGAAGACATCGATGCTGACATTCCAGCTTTAATTGGCGCTTCTGCTGCCATGAGTTTATCAGGCGCACCATTTCATGGTCCTATTGCAGCTGCAAAAGTAGGCTATAAAGATGGAGATTATATTTTAAACCCAACAAATGAAGCCTTAAAAGACTCTCAACTTGAATTGGTTGTTGCAGGAACTGAATCAGCCGTTTTAATGGTTGAATCTGAAGCCGATTTATTATCTGAAGAAATCATGTTAGGTGCCGTTAGTTTTGGCCACCAAGCACAACAAGTTGTCATTAGTGCCATCAATGAAATGGTTTCTGATTTAGGTATAGAACAATGGAAATGGCAAGCCCCTGCTATTGATCAAGAATTAGTAAATCAAGTAAAAAGTGCTATCGCTAAGCCTCTAGTAGCTGCCTATAATACGCAAGACAAGTCTGATCGATACGATGCATTAAATGCTATGAGAGCTAGTGCAGTTGAAGCATTGGTCAATGACAGCGATGAATCTCCTTCAGAAAATGAAGTCAAAGAAATTATTTCGTTGATTGAAAAAGCCCATGTTCGTAAAAAAGTTATATCAGGACAATCTAGAATCGATGGCCGTGGTTTAGCTGATGTTCGAGATATTGCAGTAAAAACAGGCATCTTACCAAGAACTCATGGATCTGCATTATTTACTCGCGGTGAAACACAAGCCGTTGTCGTAACAACACTTGGAACTGGTCGCGATGCTCAATTAATAGACTCACTAGATGGTGAAGACAAAGATAAATTCATGTTGCATTACAACTTCCCTCCTTATTGTGTGGGTGAAACTGGCTTTATGAGTGGTCCAAAACGCCGCGAAATTGGTCACGGTAAATTAGCCAAACGTGGTTTAATGGCTGTTATGCCATCTGAAGATGATTTTCCTTATGTCATTCGTGTGGTTTCAGAAATCACGGAATCAAACGGTTCAAGTTCAATGGCTTCTGTTTGTGGTTCATCATTATCTATGATGGATGCTGGTGTTCCCCTTAAGGCTCCAGTTGCAGGTATTGCAATGGGTTTAATTAAAGAAGGCGATGATTATGCAGTCTTATCAGATATTCTAGGTGATGAAGATCATTTAGGCGACATGGACTTTAAAGTAGCTGGTACTGCAGATGGTATCACCGCTTTGCAAATGGACATCAAAATCGAAGGAATTACTGAAGAAATCATGCAAAAAGCCTTGTCACAAGCCAAAGGCGGCCGTGATTATATTCTAGATGAAATGAACAAAGTATTAGGCTCAGCCAAAGAGGAAATGTCTGATTATGCTCCGAAATTAGTGACTATTACAGTTCATCCAGACAAAATTAGAGATGTAATTGGTAAAGGTGGCGCTACTATTCGCGCATTAACCGAAGAAACAAATACTGTGATTGAAATCAATGATGATGGTGTTGTAACAATTGCTGCTGTTAACGGCGAAGATTCTCGCAATGCTGTAAAACGCATTGAAGAAATTACTGCCGATGTTGAAGTTGGCGCTGTCTATGAAGGAAAAATTGTTAAAATAATGGACTTTGGTGCCTTTGTTAACTTACTTCCTGGTAAAGATGGAATGGTTCACATTTCTCAAATCTCTCATGAACGTGTGGCCAATGTCACTGATGTATTGACTGAAGGTGAAATGGTAAAAGTAAAAGTATTAGAAATAGATAAACAAAATCGTGTTAGGTTATCTATTAAAGCACTTTTAGATGCACCTGAAAAGAAAGATTAACTTTTAAAGATCTTAAAATTAGCACAAAGCCCATGTTTATGTTCATTCATGGGCTTTTTTTTGCGTCATTTTTGAGTTTTAACAACACTTGCTGAGCTCCTTGAGTAAGTGTATTCAGAGGTATTGGGCGACTGTTCAAAACTCCAAACGCAGACAATCGCTCTTGCAAGGAGTTTACAAATCTTTTGTGCTTTAATGACACTTGATTTTTTGCCAGTATAATCACGGTTTTATCAGTGGCACAGGCTTCAGAAACCATGTTAATGCTATCGGCTGTTACCATCAGCACATCACTATTAGCCAATATACTTAAATATGGATTAGTCCCATCTGTTTCATCAAGCCAGCACACTTTTGCCTGCTCACATGCTTTTTTTATTTTTTGAAAGAATCTTTTTGGTGTTCTTCTTGATCCACAAACATATAAATCATGATGAGGATAACTCTCATTGATTTGATTCAGTTTTAGTTCAATATTATTAAAAAAGTGCTTACTGGGATTGCCCAACAAGATTCCAATACTTTTATTTTGTGGCTTCTTATATGGCAATAAATATTGAGTATTGATTGCATGCAAGCTGCCTTTTATTTGTATTACATTTGGAGCCAATAAATTATCATGCTCTGGACATACAATGACATCATAATTTTCAACACTATCTGTGGGATTTAAAATTTGGATGTGCTTGGTGTTAGTCAAGCGTTTGTAATATTTTCCTACTGCGGCCATTCGTCTTCCACAAGTAATGATTGCATCTAATGGCTGTTTAGGATTAGGTTTTTGCTTTGACCAAATAATATTTTTTGCAAAGCCAGGTAATATTCTTGGAGAAAAGCTCAGCCACGGCTGTCTTAATCCACAATGAAAAACTTCCATTGTATTTGATACTTTTTGCGCCAATGCTATAGATTGAATTTCATGCCCTACTATGCTGTCACTAAATACCCAAATGTGATTTAACTTTTCCAATGAATTTGAATTCTTGCTGATTATATAATTAACTCATATAATACACTAAAACAATCAATGAGATGAAAAATGAACCAAACAACAGTTGCTAAATCCTCTAAAGGCCAAAAACCAAGGTTAATTAGTACGTCTGATTTACCCTTGTCTTGCCCTACAAAGGAAGATCAAACTTGGAACTTACACCCAAAAGTTTTTTTACAATTTAATGAAACGGGTGAAGCCAGTTGTCAATACTGTGGCGCACAGTATAAATTAGAAAGCTAATAATTAATCTTCAGGGTTATCGTTTGATTATTATCCAAATATTACCTGCATTAAATAATGGAGGTGTTGAAAGAGGCACTGTTGATTTGGCTAACTTTTTAGCGCGACAAGGTCATGTCTCAATTGTAATTTCGGCAGCAGGTGCGATGCTGGATAAATTATCTGATAATGTTAAGCACATCAATCTAAATATAGGCAAAAAATCCTTATTGACTTTACTTAAAATCAATCAATTAAAGTCTATTTTTATAGAAACCAAAGTAGACATTGTTCATGCACGTTCTAGATTGCCAGCTTGGCTGGCTTATAAAGCCATTAGTAAAATAAAATCTAATAAACCTAAATTTGTAACAACAGTTCATGGGCTTTATTCCATAAAGAAATACTCCTCTATTATGGCCAGAGGTGATAGAGTCATCAGTGTTTCTAAAACTGCCAATGATTATATTGTAAAAAATTATAACCGCTATTTAAAAGTTAAACCCACACTGATTTATCGCGGTGTTGACATAAAAGAATTTTCTTTTGGATATAAGCCTGATCACTCATGGATCCAATCAATATATCAACAGCACACTAGATTACAAGGCCATAAATTAGTTTTATTGCCTGGCAGATTATCAGCAATTAAAGGGGTAAAACAATTGTCTATTTGGCTACATAAATCAACGCATAATGCCAAGTTAATCCTTACTGCTCATCCAAGTAATGATTCATATACTCAACGATTAAATGATTGGTTTAGAGAACAAAAAATCGAACAAAAAATTATTTGGATTGGAGTTCAATCTAATATGGCAAGTTTATATGCTTTGGTTGATCTTGTTATCAATGTATCAACACGCCCAGAGTCATTTGGAAGAACTGTTGCTGAGTCTTTGGCTACAGGAACACCTGTAGTTGCATACAACCATGGTGGTGTTGGCGAAATACTGGATCAAGTTTTTCCGCAAGGCAAAGTGACATTGAATGATCAACAACAATTGTCTGATACAATTGACCTGATGCTATCAACTCAGCCTAAAGTAAAAAACATTCAGCCTTTTCAATTAACAGATATGCTTGACAAAACCCTTAATCTCTATAAAAAAACTGTCAATGAAATTTAATAATCCAGTCTTAGTTTTTATTTTATTTATCTCAGTACTCGTCTTATTGCCATTTTCTCGATTATCAGAATTGCCGATACTATTACTCTCGATTATCGGTTTGATTGGACTTTTTAAGCACCGAAAACGACTAATCAACAATCCAGCATTTTCATTTTTATCTGTTGTATATGCCTGTTATTTTACTATGATACTCTTTTCTGCAACTGACTCTTACTGGCAAAATAAAACGTTAATAGTAGGCATCGCTAGCTTGCGTTTTTATTTATCAACAATTGCTCTTATTTTATACTTTAAAAAATCCCACTGTGAATTATTAATTAAATGCATTGCAGGATTAATGATTTTTTGGTCACTGGATGCCATATTCCAATACTTAGTTGGAGTGGATATAATTGGGCGTTCAAGTTACGAAGGCCGCTTAAATGGTATTTTTGGAGAGCAACAAGTCAAACTTGGACCGGTTTTAGCGCTATTCTTTCCGGCGGTCTTAATAACCTTGAAAACCCACAAACAAGTTTTTCGATGGTTTTTTACTGTAGCGGTTATCATAACAATCATACTCACTGGCACTCGATCTGCTTGGATCATGGTGCTGTTTACTCTCATGGCTTATTGGTTTCATCATGTTAAACACAGACGTTTTGTTCTGCTTTTTAAAACACTGATAGCAACAATGGTTATTGTCACAAGTCTGTGGTTTATGTCACCTGATTTCAAAAACAGGGTTGATCGCACAGTTTCGGCATTTGATGGTTCTGTTTCTGGGCTTGATTTTGCTTTAGCTAATAGGTTGCCAATTTGGCAAGCTTCTGTTTCAATGATTCAACAACATCCTATTAATGGTGTTGGGGCCCATGCGTTTAGAAAAGCTTATCCTGATTTTGCAAGCGATGGAGATATATGGCAAAAAAATGGTGGAGTTGGCATGCATGCCCATCACTGGTTTTTAGAAATCTTATCTGACACAGGAATAATTGGTTTAATTTTATTTATAATTGCCTTAATACAATTGATAAAATATACAAGAACTCATTACAATCAAGATTATTCATGGGTTTTTGTCATAGCATTAATAAGTGCTTTTTTACCCATTACCAGCACTTACTCTATTTTTGCTTCCTTTTGGTCAATTTGTATTTGGTTTTGTGGTGCTGGTCTCATAATAATGAGTAAGAATAATGAATAAGATTTCAGCAGTAGTGACATGTTTTAATAGTCAAAAGACCATAGCTAAGTGTATTGAAAGCCTTAAAATAGCGGACGAAATTATTGTTCTGGATTCACATAGTACCGATGACACAATTAATATATTAAAGCAACTCAACTGCATTGTTCATCTTCAAGATTTTCTTGGTTATTCTAAACAAAAACAAACTGCCATTAATTTATCTAATAATGACTGGGTTATCTTACTAGACTCTGATGAATACCTAACAACCAGTGCACAAAATGCCTTGTTAGAATGGAAAAAATCTCAAGCTAATGCTGATGCGTACAGATTGTACCGACAAGAATGGGTGTTTTGGAAGTGGTCACATAAATGGGTTAGAATGAATAAATTTGTTAGATTGTTTGACAAATCTAAAGCCAATATAAGCCTAGATTTAGTTCATGAATCTGTCAAAACATCAGGAAAAACACTTTCAATAAATGCCATTATCAAGCACTATGGCGACACTTCAATTGCAAAAAAAATAGAAAAAATTAATCTATATTCTCAATTAGCTGCACAGCAAAAGTTCAATAATGGGAAAAATGTTTTTCCTTTAAAACTTATTTTTTATCCGCCGTTTTATTTTATAAAACAATATCTATTTCGCCGTCAAATTTTTAATGGATGGGCTGGATTGATTAATGCCTATTTAAATAGTCAATATGCGTTTTTAAAGTATGCCAAGTTATATGAATTGAATAAAAATAAAACGGAAAATAAGTGAACTTCAAAAAAATAAATACAAATATTTTGGTTGGATTTTCACGTTTAATATCATATTTGCCTATTTTTCTCTTAGTCAAAATTGGAGCGTTTGTTGGGTTTCTTACGTGGCTTTTTCCGAATAAAAGAAAAAAAATTGCTGCTCGAAATTTAAAACTTTGCTTTCCAAATTTATCTAGATCTCAACATAACACATTACTGAAAAAAAATTTAATTTCGACAGGAATTGGATTATTTGAAATGATTATGGCTTTTTGGAGCTCAGATAAAAAACTAGCCAATAGAGTTGAATTTAATGGGTTTGAACACTTAGAAAATGCCTTATCACAAAATAAAGGATGCATTTTATTGAGCTGCCATTTACATTCTATTGAAATTAATACCAGATTAATAAATCTTCAACTTTCAAACAAAGGTCATATGTTAGCAAGACAACACAATAACAAAATTTTTGAAAAACACATCGATAAAGCACGACGAAATCATTGCGAATTAACTATTGATAAAAAAGATGTCAGAACGGTATTAAAGTCACTCAAAAAAAATCACCCAGTCTATTATGTTCCTGATCAAAATTTTTCATATCAATGTGAGTTCGTCGAGTTTTTTGGACAACCTGCCGCCACAGTCATTGCTCCTGTTCGCATTGCACAAATTAGTAAATCACCTGTCATTCCATGGTTTGGATTTCGTGAAAAGGATAAAACCGGTAAGATTATTTGGAAAATTCACTTTTATAAACCACTTGAGTATTTTCAAGAAAAAGAAGTTAACTCCTGTTTACTTAAAATGAATCAACTATTTGAGAAGCAGATACTCAAGTATCCTGAACAATACTTATGGGTACACCGGCGTTTTAAAAACCATCCAAACGGAAAAAACTTCTTGTACAAAGATCTATAATAATTAGTCGGTATAAAACTCTTGATCAAATTTGATATCAATCGCTACTTTAGAGTTTTCTGGAACAACTTGTGCCTTAAAATTAATAATTTCCCTGCTACTAACAGGAAAGACACCAATATAATAAATTGCACCATCATTTTCACTGATTTTTCTTAAAGTGATTTTTTTATTCTGCCCATAAATATTATTGGCCTTAATTGAGATTTGTGCTTCAACAGGCATTGAGACTTCGCCTTCTATTTGCTTTAAGACAGCAATATTGACAAAACCTTTAGTTTTGGAACGGCCAATTTGATAATTTTTAGAAACCTCTGGTGTTAAAAAACTGGTAGATAACGCATTATAATGAACTTCATAACCCTTTTCTATTTTTGTATTATCGGTGTCAGAGCTTAAGGCGTTGAATGCAATAAGAACTAAAAAAAACACAGTATTGATTCTTATGGTTTTTTTCATGATAGACCTCTTGTAGTTGGATGCTGTAGATAAGACACTATAACACAAAATTACTTTCAAAAAAAAAGCCAAATGTATAATCACTTGGCTTTTATGTACTACTTATCAGATTTGGCTACATTAAGCTCTTTATGGCCTCACCAAGTAAAGTAGGAGATTTGACAGTTTTTACACCGGCAGCTTCCAATGCTTCATATTTTGCTTTTGCTGTGCCTTTACCACCTGCAACAATCGCACCAGCATGGCCCATACGTTTTCCTTCAGGAGCAGTCACTCCTGCAATATAAGAAACAACTGGTTTAGTAACATGCTCTTTTATAAATTCAGCAGCATCTTCTTCTGCTGAACCACCAATTTCACCGACCATTATAATGCCTTTGGTCTCAGGGTCAGCTTGAAATAACTTTAAGCAATCAACAAAATTCATGCCTTGAATTGGATCACCACCTATACCTATACAAGTTGTTTGTCCCAAGCCAACTTTTGTTGTTTGATGGACAGCTTCATAGGTTAAGGTTCCTGAACGCGAAACAATCCCAATATTTCCAACTTTATGAATAGGTCCTGGCATAATGCCAATTTTACATTGACCTGGAGTGATGACACCCGGACAATTGGGGCCGATTAAATTGACATCTGGCAATGTATCAAGCACAGCTTTAACTTTCATCATGTCTAATACTGGAATGCCTTCAGTAATACAAATAATGACTTTAATACCTGCATCTACAGCTTCCATAATGGCATCAGCAGCAAATGGTGGAGGTACCAATATCATACTTGCGTTTGCACCTGTTTCTTTTACTGCATCTACAACAGTGTTAAATACTGGACGATCTAAATGAGTTGTCCCGCCTTTACCTGGTGTCACACCTCCGACAATTTGAGTGCCGTAATCTATGGCTTGTTCTGAATGGAATGTACCTTGAGAACCAGTAAAACCTTGAACAACTACTTTTGTATCTTTATTAATTAATACGCTCATACTATTCTCCTTATTTTACAGCTGCGACTGCTTTATTGGCTGCATCGTCTAAATCATCAGCAGCTATCACTGCTAAACCACTTTGTTTGAGTAATTCTTTACCTTTCTCAACATTTGTTCCTTCCAAACGAACAATAATGGGTTGTTCAACACCCACCTCTTTAATAGCGTCAATAATACCCTGTGCAATTAAGTCACAACGGACAATTCCACCAAAAATATTTACAAGAATTGACTTAACATTAGGGTCAGATAAAATAATCTTAAAAGCAATGGCAACTCGTTCTGCAGTAGCGCCACCACCCACATCTAAAAAGTTTGCAGGATCTCCACCTTTCAATTTAATCACATCCATTGTTGCCATAGCTAAACCCGCACCATTAACCATACAAGCAATATTGCCATCTAGTTTTATGTAATTAAGTTCATGCTCATGAGCTTCTGCTTCAGCTGGGTCTTCTTGAGTTTTATCTCTTAAAGCTGCAAGTTTTTTATGCCTAAATAATGCATTATCATCTATGGCAATTTTTGCGTCCAATGCAACTATATCGTCATTACCATCGATTATTAAGGGATTTACTTCTACCAACGACAGGTCATTTTCTAAAAACATTTTATGTAATGCTAACATGACACCTGTTAATTGACGGGTTTGTTTTGAAGTCAGGCCCATTTCGAAACCTACTTTTCTACATTCGTAAGGATATAATCCTTCATTATTTTCTACAATAACTGTATGAATTAATTCAGGATTGGTTTTTGCGACTTCTTCAATCTCAACACCACCTTCAGCACAAACAACAAATGAGATACATTTGTTAGCTCTGTCAACTAAAACACTAAGATAAATTTCCTGTTTAATATCCGCAGCAGCAGTTATGAGTACTTCATTAACAGGCAATGCCATACCACCAGTTTGGTATGTTTCTATGGTCATACCCAACATGTTTTGAGTGTTTTCTTTCACAGCTTCTAAACTTGTTGAAAATTTAACACCTCCTGCTTTACCTCTGCCACCGGCATGTACCTGTGCTTTAACAACCCAAGCTTCACCACCCAATTTTTCAGCGGCTGCAATGGCTTCATCAACTGATCTGGCTACAATTCCTGCTGGAATTGGAATTCCGTATGAAGCAAATATCTCTTTTGCTTGATATTCATGAAAATTCATCTATATACCCCTTAAATGATTAATTTTAAAAGTTATGCATTATAACGGAAAATAATTTAAATTTTCATTCTGATATCAAAATTAAGGAAATTACCTCAACTATGTCATAGTTTAATGAGATAGTGTGGCCTGACTAGTTAAAAAGGAGGCTTTTTAATAATCACAATTTAAAAAGATGGCATAGATTTTTAATTTTCATTCATAACCTAAGACTTAACTTTCAAACTTTTCTGTTCATATCTTAGTGATTATTTTAAGTTTGGATAAAATTGTGTCAGCAATCACATTAATAGATTGATAAAATGATTAAGATAGTTGTTCAAAAATTTAAGAAAATCATGTAAAGTACAGATATATAAACAAATATTTACTTTAAAATTATTGTAAAAGAAAAAAATAATGGTCAATAAAGAATCTAAAATAATGCTTAATGGCACGCTGAAGCGGCTTATTGCTACCTCAGTTATTACCAAGGAAGATGCTGTTGAGGCTGTCATCACTTCAAAAAAAAGAAGAATTCCATTATTTGCCTATTTAGTTGAGAATAATATTGCTCCATCTGATCAATTGGCCAGTGTTTCATCTAAGGAATATGGCGTGCCAATTTTTGATGCCTCTGTTATGGATTATAGGATGTTGCCATTGTCATTAGTTGAGGAAAAACTCATCAATAAACATAAAGTATTGCCTTTATTTCAAAGAGGGAAGAAATTGTTTTTAGCCATTGCTGATCCAACCAATGTTATGGCCATGGAAGAAATTAAATTTCATACCAACATGTCGGTGGATCCGATCATAGTACCCTATGATATCCTCGTTAATGTTATAGATCAAGCCCTCAGTGAAGCAGATTCGATGATGGATGATGATGATGATGATGATGGTTTAGAAGATCTAGATTTCGAAGACAACACAGAAACCGAAGAAACAGTAGCTGACACCAGTGATGCGGCTGATGATACTCCGGTTGTTAAATTCGTCAACAAAGTCTTATTAGATGCCATTAAACGTGGGGCGTCGGATATACATTTTGAGCCTTATGAAAAAAACTATAGGGTAAGATATAGAATTGATGGCATGCTCAAAACCATGGCTAAACCTCCAATTAATTTAAACATGAAAATTGCCTCAAGAATTAAAGTCATGTCTAGGTTGGATATAGCAGAAAGGCGTATACCCCAAGATGGACGGGTCAAACTTAATTTATCAAAAACCAAATCTATAGATTTTCGTGTCAGTACTTGCCCAACATTGTTCGGTGAAAAAATCGTTATGCGTATTCTTGATGCCTCTGCTGCAAAAATGGGCATTGATATGCTTGGATATGAAGAAGAACAAAAAGCACTGTTTTTAAATGCCATTCACAAACCATATGGTATGGTCTTAGTAACTGGCCCAACTGGTAGTGGTAAAACTGTATCTCTCTATACAGCATTGAACATACTCAATATAGATGGTTCAAATATCTCAACAGTCGAAGACCCCGTAGAAATTCGTGTAGCTGGCATTAATCAAGTTCAACAAAATGAAAGACAAGGCATGACTTTTGCTGCTGCTTTACGATCATTTCTTCGTCAAGATCCTGATATTATCATGGTGGGTGAAATACGTGATTTAGAAACAGCAGAAATCGGCATTAAAGCTGCACAAACAGGACACATGGTATTGTCCACTTTGCATACCAATAGTGCACCTGAAACGATTAGTAGATTAGTCAATATGGGCATTGCGCCATTTAATATTGTATCAGCAGTTTCATTGGTCATTGCACAAAGGCTTGGCAGAAGATTACATGACTGCAAACAAATCAATGATTACCCCCCAGAATCTCTCATTAAGGAAGGTTTTAGCGAAGAAGATGCAAACCAAATTAAAGTATATGATGCTGTTGGATGTAGAAAATGTACTGAGGGATATAAAGGCCGTGTTGGAGTATATCAAGTCATGCCAATTTCAGATAGTATCAGAAGAATAATATTGGGTGGAGGAAATGCGCTAGAAATAGCTGACCAAGCTTTGGAGGATAAGATTCCAGATTTAAGAGAATCTGCCTTAGTCAAAGTAAAAAATGGTATCACAAGTTTAACAGAAGCAAACAGAATTACGGTAGATTAATATTATGGCAACTAAACAAAATGCGATTGTAGAATACACTACATTTTCCTGGTCAGGTAAGGACAAAACAGGAAAAAAAATAAAAGGCGATATTAAGGCTAAAAGTCAAACAGTGGCCCGCTCTGAGTTACGCAGACAAAACATTACCATTAACAAAATTGGTAAAAAACGAAAGCCTTTATTATCTCAAGGTAAAAAAATAACAGCACAAGATATTTCACTTTTTACTAGGCAATTGGCAACCATGATGGAGTCTGGTGTGCCTATGGTTCAAGCTTTTGAGATTGTTGAAGGAGGCCAAAAGAATCCCAATATGGCAAAGCTCATTAATAAAGTTAAAGTAGAAATTCAATCTGGTTTGAGCTTAAGTGAATCCTTAGAGAAAAATCCAGTTTATTTTGATGAACTCTACTGTAACCTGGTGGCTGCAGGCGAAAAAGCAGGTGTACTAGATGAATTGCTTGATACCATTGCCACCTATAAAGAAAGAACTGAAGAAATTAAAGGTAAAATCAAAAAAGCCATGTATTACCCAGCGGCCGTATTAGTTGTTGCTTTTGGTGTATCTGCTCTGTTATTGCTCAAAGTGGTGCCGCAGTTTCAAGATTTGTTTAAGGGTTTTGGTGCAGACCTTCCTGGTTTAACCCTCATGGTAGTAGGAGCTTCTGAAGCATTACAGAATCACTTTTTTAAATATTTAATAATAATTGTGTTAGTTATTACTGGCTTTATTATGTTAAAAAAACGTTCTCTAAAATTTTCCCATGGGCTCCAAAGGCTCTCATTAAAACTACCTATTATTGGAAATATTTTAAACAATGCAGCCATTGCAAGATTTGCGAGAACACTCTCAACTACTTTTGCTGCTGGTGTTCCATTAGTTGAAGGTCTTGATACTGTCGCAGGTGCAGTAGGCAATGTGGTGTATGGGGATGCCGTTAGAAAAATTAAAGAAGATGTATCAACTGGCCATCAATTACAATTGGCCATGCAACAAACAGGGGTATTCCCACACATGGTGGTGTCTATGTCATCGATTGGTGAGGAATCGGGTAATTTAGATGCAATGTTATCAAAAGTTGCAGATTATTATGAGCAAGAAGTATCCAATGATGTTGATGCAATGAGTAGTTTAATTGAACCGTTAGTGATGGTAGTCATTGGTGGCTTAGTTGGTGTTATGATTGTCGCCATGTATCTGCCAATCTTTAAACTCGCTGCAGTTATGTAACTAATGTATATATTTAGTGCGCTTGAACAATCACCTACACTTTTACTGGTTGCAACTTTTGTTTTTTCATTATTAGTGGGTAGCTTTCTGAATGTTGTAATCTACAGGTTTCCCAAATCTTTGCAACATGAGTGGACTCATGACAGTGCAACACATCTGATTGATACATTTGATGACTTAAAAAAACCATTAGAAAAATATACGCTGTTAGAAAAACCACCCAGTATTATTTGGGCGCGATCAAACTGTCAAAATTGCAATTATCAAATAAAAGCATGGGAAAATATTCCTGTTTTTGGGTTTCTCTTTCTGAGAGGAAAATGTTCAAATTGTAAAACCAAAATATCTCATAGATATTGGATCATAGAATTATTAACAGCCATATTAAGCACGTTTGTTGTCTATAAATTTGGATGGTCAATCGCAGCAGCATGCGGCGTTGTTCTCACTTGGTTTCTGATATCGATTGCAATGATAGATTATGACACAATGGTCATTCCTGACCAATTTAGCTTAAGTTTGATGTGGCTCGGGTTGATTATCAGTTTATGGGCTGTTTTTGTTGATACTTCTGCCTCAATTCAAGGTGCTTTATTGGGTTATTTGTTATTGTGGTCAGTATTCCAATTATTTAAATTAATAACCGGCAAAGAAGGCATGGGTTATGGAGACTTTAAATTATTAGCTGCTGGTGGAGCCTGGTTAGGTATGAAGTCTGTTGCGATAATAGTTGTATTGTCTTCTTTATCGGGTGCCATATTAGGCTCAATAATTTTACTCATTAAGAAAAGCAATAAACCCATACCATTTGGGCCATATTTAGCAGTAGGAATTTGGATAGCAATGCTTTATGGTGAAGAAATTGTTGATTGGTATTTGGCTTTCTCAGGATTATCTTAAAACACAAAATGTCAATTGATTTAAATTGTTTCACCATAGGATTAACTGGAGGTATTGCCAGCGGAAAATCAGCTGTTAGTCGTTTTTTTGAAGAATTAAATTGTAGCGTTATTGATGCAGATATTGTCGCTAGAGAAGTCGTTGAACCCGGTACAGATGGTTTAAATTTATTAAAACAAACATTTGGCAAAAATATTCTGACGTCATCCAACACATTGGATAGATTGCAATTGCGTAAAATAGTGTTTAATAATGCAGAAAAATTGTCCACTTTGAACTCGATACTTCATCCGTTAATACAATCATCTATACTTGCTCAAGTAAAAAATGTGAAAAGTCATTATTGTCTTATTGTCATACCTTTATTATGTGAAACCTCAAAATATGACTGGCTTGATCGAATTTTAGTTGTTGATGTAAAAACTGAAACACAATTAGAAAGGCTACTTAAACGAGATAATATTAATCAGGCATTGGCTAATAAAATGATTGAAAGCCAATGCTCAAGAGAACAAAGGTTAAAGATTGCAGATGATGTCATTAATAACGAACAAACATTGAAAGAATTAAAAAAACAGGTTGAATTGTTAAATAGGCTTTATAAAAACTTATAATTTTAAAAAATATTATGTATTTTTTATAACAAAGCGTTATACTACGCATCCTCAATAAGTATCAACAGTTTAGTTGTTACAAAATTAGGGCCCGTAGCTCAGTTGGTTAGAGCGTCCGACTCATAATCGGCAGGTCCCCCGTTCAAGTCGGGGCGGGCCCACCATCTTTTTCATACAGCAATCAATTTGACAATGTCAATAATATTTTCAACTGCTTTATAATCTTGATTATTGAGAGATTTATTATCAATCAATTCATGTTGCCAAGTTGTATGAAATGGCACATGAATGGCATTGGCACCAATATTGACCAAGGGTAAAATATCAGATTTTAGTGAATTACCAATCATGAGAAAATCTTCGGGTTTAATGTCTAAGTGACTGAGCAATTTTAAATAGTCCTTTTCTTTTTTATCACTCATGACTTCAATATGGTGAAAATATTTGAATAAACCAGATTTTTCTAATTTTCGTTCTTGATCCAACAAGTCGCCTTTTGTTGCCATGATCAATCGATGTGTTTTAGATAATGTTTTTAAGGTTTTCTCAACACCATCGAGTAATTCTACAGGTTTATCTAACATATTTTTACCAATATCAATAATGGCACTCATGGTTTTTTGGCCGACTTGATAATTGGATAATTTTAGTGCTGTCTCCATCATGGACAATACAAAACCCTTCACTCCGTATCCATATATCGGGAGATTTTCTATTTCAATTTTAAACAGCTCTTGATCAATTTGATTAATGGTTTCGTACTGTTGCATGAGTTTACCAAACTCTAATTCCGCCTCACGAAAATAAGTTTCATTCACCCAGAGCGTATCATCTGCATCGAAACCGATGACTTTTATATTTTTGTACATTGTATTGTTTGTCGTAATTTGTTAAAAAGCGTAACGCAAAGAGAGCAAAGAAGGCGCTAAGGTCGCAAAGTTATTTTTCTAAAATTAATAAACATCTGTATTTTTCATTATTATTAAATAATCCAGAATAACATAGTTTACCATCTTTTATGAATGGCTCTGTCCCATCATAAGAGCTGAGGAACTCTTCACCTTTTTTTAAGTTATTAATTGAGTCTGATTGAATTAATAAGCGTAAAAGTTGTACTTTCATGTCTAAGTCGAATAATCTCGCTTGGTATTCTAGATACATGCTTTTGAAATCTGTTGAAACATCTGCAATTAATACTCTTGCATAATAGTTGCGAATGATATCATGATTTGCCTTTATTTCTTCAGAATAGTATTTTTGATAAAATTCTTGCTGTGATAATTTTGAAAATTCAAATAATTTTTTTATTACATTATGGTATTGAGTATTGACAGTAAGATTTGGTTTAATTCCTATGAATGCTAATATTTTTAAAAATTGAATAGTTGGATATTTAAATTTTTCTTCGTTAATTCTTTCAATATCAACACTTATATCATATACCATCTTTAAACCGATGTAATGCTCATAGAATAATGCTGAATATATTGAAATTTCCGAAGGTGATAAGTGTTTAAATAAAATATTGGTAGGATAATTATATAAAGTAGAGTTTGTTTTTTGAATAATTATGTTAAACAATTCAATATTTTCAGAAACCATAGTAAGTATTACCATCTTTGAAATTAATGTATCTGCATCTTTTAATTTTAGTTTTAAAGAATTTAACTCCATTATTAATTCGTCAATAATTGTTTTAACAGGCGAATGATTAAAATTTTCGATTAACTTAAGATGAAATAATTTCTGAGAGTCTGTAATTATTCTGTATGATGGCCATGGATTATCATAACTTAATTGTGAAATTATTTTAAAATGTTTAAAATATGTAAACTCTTTATATCTTTCTATTAATTTACTGTTTTCAGTAATAATTGTTTTCAAATCAATAGAAGGTATTAAAACTTTGTTTGTACAATCTTTATCAATTTTACTACAAATTAAATCATGATCTAATTTTTCGATATTGGTATATTCATCAATAAAATCAGAGTTATATAAGTGCTTCTCATAATCATACAACTTGTCTTCTTCTAGAAGTTTTACTAATATCTCCTTCCCAGTTTTATATGGATCATCTGTTATTTTATCCATGCCCCATAAATATACAAAAGCATTATCCTCCCAAATTATTTCTTGTTTATAATTAAGAAATTCTTCAACTTCTGGATCCAGTTTGTCATCGGTATAGATTAAAGCGATTGAACGAATGATTTGAGCCAAATTAAAATCGTTTTTTGATTCCTCTACTTCACTTTCACTTGAAAACAGAGTTGTTGTGAAAAATAATAATACCAATATGCTTAAAGTTTTATAATTAAAAATCCTTTGCGAGTCTTTGCGCCTTCTTTGCGATCTTTGCGTTATATTATTAATCACCAAGTTAACTCGGTGCCATCTGTGTGCCAGAAGCCGCCGGTATTGTCGATGTTCAGTTGTTCTATGCGTTGAATCAATCCATTGGCTGATTCATCGGTATTAATTAAGCCATTGTTGCCTGTCATGCCTGTTCGGACGTATCCTGGATGTAACAATGCTACTGAAATGCCTTGATCTTTCAAATCATGCGCTAAACAACTGCCCACCATATTAACAGCAGTTTTACTGACCCTGTATCCATATTGACCGCCAGAACTATCAGCGATTGAGCCCATGCGACTGGTAATAATGGCAACTTTTGAACCGTTGGACAAATGGGGAAGAAAGTTTTCTGTCACACGTAAAGGTCCTAATGTATTAACTTCAAATTGTTGTCTAATCGAATCATAATTGAGGCTGTCTAAACTCATACTGTCCAATATGCCTGCATTATTTATTAATAAATCCAATTGGATTGAACTTAATTTTTGTGCCAATGATTTAACAGATTGTTCATCCGCAACATCAAAGTTTGTTTCGACCTGGCAATTTAATGCTTCTAATTCTGGACTTGATTCTCTGCAAGCTACAATGACTTGATAATCTTTTACTTGTAATTGCTTTGCTAACTCCAAACCAATGCCGCGATTAGCTCCGGTGATTAATGCTGTTTTCATAAGGTTCTTTACTTAATTAAAACAACTATTGTATGATGTCGCCAAATATCTGTAAATAATAAAAGTATGAAATACATAATAGTCACTGCCTTGGCAGATGAAGCAGAAGAATTAGATCAATTTGCCCCTGTTATTCATACAGGAATTGGTAAGGTTAATGCTTGCATAAAACTGTATGAAGCCATTTTAAAATACCAACCCGATTTGGTGATTAATTATGGCACAGCAGGAGGCATTTCAAAATTGGTTGGACTCCACAAGGTAGCGCATTTTGTTCAAGTTGATATGGATGTTCGTGGATTAGATTTTCCCAGAGGTATTACACCTTTAATGAATGAAAAATTACCTGAAAAAAAGGGAATAGTACTAGGCACTGGAGATAGTTTTATCACCAATGCAGACAAACAACTTGAAGGCTTGGGCATAGAAATTGATTTAGTAGACATGGAAGGATATGCCTTGAAAAAAGTCTGTGAACATCATAATGTTGAATTTCAAGCCTATAAATTTATCAGTGATGATGCCAATGAAAGCGCTGGTGATGATTGGAAAGATGCGGTTAAAAACGGCACGCATTTATTCGCCGAATTAATTCATCAAAAAATAGGAAAATCCTCACTTTTCAAAAGAAAATGATTTCGCAAATGTAAATGCCTTTTGAGTTGGGCCATTTTTTTCCAAATAAGCCAATCTGTCTTTCCCCTCTTGCTCTGTTGGGATATGACCTTTTGGAATCCACCATAAAGCTTGGT
>JBGCFT010000325.1:0-3743 GCA_045107085.1 Marinicellaceae bacterium
ATGTTGGGCTTCGCAAGCTTAGTCCAAACTACAATACTATATATCAAAACAAATGATTTGGAATGTACTAAATGTAATCTTTGTTACTCCCAATCGATATAAAACAAATAATCATAGCTGCAAGGGTGGGCTTGCCCACAAGCAGTGTTTCAGTTGACTCGATAATTATTTAGTATCAAATAGGTGGGCAAGCCCACCCTACGACTAAATAATTACTCTTTTTCAATACTATCTTTTAGTTTTTTAATATTCCCTTCACTGTATATAGAAAAGAACTCAGAATCTGCTGATTCCATTCCATACCAGTTGTGGACAGAGCGTGTTGTCACTAATTTTCCACTATATCCTGATGTTCGAGCAACAGAAAACCAGTAACGTTCTATCCATACGTTACTATCTCGATAGACAATTATTTGAAAACCCAGAGAATCCACATTTATCTTAATATCTCCACTAATCTCTTTCCAGGCATCATTTGGTTTGTACTTTAAATATAGTTTTACATCAGAATTGGAAATAGAAATTTTTACTTCAATACCATTCTTCAAAAATTCTTCAGTTCCAAAATCTTCACTCTTGTCGAGTTTAGCTTTTGGCATTGATTTAGCAAAATACTTTCCAACCCATGTTCCTGTAATAGGAGGATATTGATTCATTTCATCTATTTTTTCTTGTACTTCTGGAGGAAAACTAGATTTTTCATCATTAGAAAATACAAATGATGATATTGAAAGTAGGAATGCGAGAATATAAAGTTTTTTGATAGTCATAATTTAATCACGAAGAGCTTTCATTCAACCCCATCAATACCTTCTCAGGTGTCATGGGAGAATGAAATTTCATTTGATAATCTGGATTGTAAGCTTTTATAGCATTGGCTAAAGCAAAATACACCCCAATTCCATACATTAATGGTGGTTCGCCTACGGCTTTTGATTTAAAGATTGCCATGTCGTTGCCTTCTGTTTCGAGTGGCTTAACATTAATCTCTTTGGCAATTGAGAATATATCAGGGATTTTATAAGTCGACAATGTGTTTGATAATAATCTGCCATCCTCGTTATAAGCTATTTCTTCCATAGTCATCCAGCCTATGCCTTGAGCTAAGGCACCTTCGACTTGGCCCATGTCAACGCCAATGTTCATGCTTTTTCCGAAATCATGCACGATATCAATGCTGTCGACTTCATAAGTTCCACGTAAACAATCAACCGTTGTTTGAATCAATGCCGTGCCATAGACGTGATAAGCAAAAGGATGGCCTTTTTCTTTGGTCTTATCGAATTTGATTGTTGGTGTCGCATAATGGCCGTTTTCCGTGAGACACACTCGTTTCCAAAAGGCTTTAAATACTAAGTTTTTCCAATCTAAATCGGTTTGTTTATTATTAACATTCACCCAACCATCTTTTAATTCAACTGTGTCAACACCGACTGACAGTTCATCGGCTGCCACATGCTTAAGTCTTTCAACCAAAGCATAACAGGCTTTTAATAAAGCTTTGCCATTTAAATCAGCAGTTGCGCTAGCTGCTGATGGAGATGTATTGGCTACTCGTGTGGTGTTGGTGGTTTCAAGTTTGATTAAATCTGGATCTATTGAAAAAGTCTGTTGGGCAACTTGTAGCATTTTGGTATTAACACTTTGGCCCATTTCAACAGCACCGGTACTGATGCCTACGCTGCCATCTTGGTAGATATGAACCAAGGCTCTGGCGTGGTTCATCGGTGTATTGGTGAATGAGATACCAAAACAAATGGGCATCAATGCAAAGCCTTTTTTAAGTTGAGTATTTGAATCATTAAATACTTTTATATTATCTTCTATATAATTGATATTTATATTATTATTTAATTGATTCCAAGTGTTTCTAGCTTCAACCTGTGTGGCAATTTGTCCATAGTAAAACTCATCGTTCTCTTGTAATAAATTGGCTTGTTGTATTTTCCATGCTGGAATTTTTAATTGTTCTGCTGCTTTGGCTATGGCCGATTCAATCACAAACTTTCCTTGTGGCCCGCCAAAACCTCTAAATGCTGTATTCGGTGGCAAATTGGTTTTACAGCTATGAACAATAGTTTTGACATTTGGGATAAAATAACTGTTTGTCGCATGAAACAATGTGCGTTCAGCAATGGCCGGTGATAAATCGGCCGCAGCTCCTGAATTTTGCAAGAATTCTACTTCTAAAGCTATAATTTTTAGGTCTTTATCTAAGCCAATTTTAAAATGACTTTCATAGGGATGGCGTTTACCAGTCATTTTTAAATCATCGTGACGATCAAGAATTAATTTCACAGGTACATTTAAATGATACGTTGCCAAAGCTGCAATCACTGCCCAAGGTGTGGCTTGGTCTTCCTTGCCACCAAATCCACCACCCAAACGAGTCACATCGACTTCAATCTTGTGCATTGGAACACCTAAAACTCTGGCAGCAATACGTTGCACAACAGTGGGTCCTTGAGTTGATGACATCAGTTTTATGCAACCGTTTTCCATTTTTTCAGCATAAGATCCTTGGGTTTCGAGATACAAATGCTCTTGACCATTGGAAAATGTTTCATCCTCAAACAGATAGTCACAATCGCTAAAGGCTTCAGCGGTATCTCCCATACTGAATGAACGTGCGGGATTGATAAAACTTCCCTGCTCTTTGGCTTGTTTGGCTGTGGTAATAACAGGCAACTCTGTATAAGTTATCTCAATTAATTCTCTGGCTTGTCGAGCAATAAAATCTGATTCTGCCACAACAATGGCAATGGGTTGGCCTTGAAAGTGCAATTCACCTTCAGCTAATAACGGTTCATCCAATAAAATACCACCAATCTCATTTTCACCAGGAATGTCTTTGGCTGTAAATACTCTCTCAACACCAGGAAAATTTTCTGCTTTTGATGTATCAATAGTTAAGTTTTTGGCATGTGCAACTGGCGATGAATAGACAGCAGCATGTAATGTGTGCTGTTTGGTAAGAATATCATCTATAAAAAGAGATTCGCCACGTACGTGACCATTGGCATCGATGTTTTTCATTTAGATAATTACAATTTTGATTTAAGTTACCATTATCTCTTTTTAATAATTCTGGTGCAAGTATAACCAGAACCTACTGACTAGTTTACAAAATTATGACTGAATTTTTTATTATTTTTTACTCTTCACATTAGTTACGCAAAGCTCTCTATTATTTATATTTATCATCATACCCGAATTACAAAATCCTGTTGAGCATTTCAAACAATGAGTCAACTAACTAATCTTCTTTGGTACTTGGCTATTGCGAATATGAGTACAATGAATAATAGCAATCCATAAAAATTAGTCGTTGGAACAATTTGGATCGGTCCATTAATATAAAATTGATTGCTGTTATTACTTGGGTTTAGGTCATCTTCAGAGGCTGTAACATTCGCTTGATATAACTGTTGACCATTACCGCTTACCTCTACAGTGACACTGCAACTGGTGCTATTGCCGTTGGTTAGGTTTCCAACTATCCATGTGAGATTGGAATCATTGCCTTGTGCACCACAAGTATTGGATACATAATCTAATCCAGATGGTAAATTGATAGTGACTTCAACCAGTGTCGCATCACCTGGACCATTGTTGTTTAAAGTATGATTAACTGTGACTGTATCTCCTATTTCTAGATTGTCACTTGGGCTAAAGTTTGAGCTTAAGGCTAAATCAGCCTCAGGTATACCTGCAACCCATTGAACATTATCGATTCCTATGTA
>JBGCFT010000326.1:0-3958 GCA_045107085.1 Marinicellaceae bacterium
GATCGGCCTTTTGTTAGGTCATCACCTGCTCCAATTCGAGTGAAAATCCGGTCTATTTTACCAATTTTTGCCGATTGTGCTGGAACATAACTGCCAATAGAGGCCAATAAGACAATGATGGCATTTTGACGCATATAGGTAGATTTACCGCCCATGTTTGGTCCAGTTATGATCAGCATTTGGGTGTTTTGATTGAGGCTCATGTCATTGGGTTCAAACGGTGTGTTTTGAATTTTTTCTACCACCGGATGTCTGCCTTGAATGATTTCAAGACAATTATCATCAGTTAATTCAGGTCGATTAAAATTCAATGTCATGGCCCTTTCAGCCAAAGTGTTTAACGCATCTAATTTGGCAACAGCATAACCGGTTTGTTGGAGATCTTGAATTTTATCAGCAAAGGATTCTAATAAATTTTGGTAGAGGGCTTTTTCGCAAGCCAAAGATCTTTCTTTTGAGCTCAAAACTTTGTCTTCAAAGACTTTCAGTTCAGGTGTTGTGTAACGTTCAACGGCTTTTAAAGTTTGGCGTCGAATATAATGTTCAGGGGCTTTATCTGAATGTAGTTTTGAGATTTCAATAAAATATCCATGGACGCGATTATAGCCAACTTTTAAGGCTGAAATACCTGATTCGTCTTTTTCACGTTGTTCAAAATCTAACATATATTGACTGGCATCTGTACTAATAGAACGCAATTCATCTAATTCTTTATCATACCCATCGGCAATGACGCCACCATCACGAATAATCACCGGTGGATTTTCTTTAATGGCGGATTCAATGACATCCATCACATCGGAATGAATTCCAAGCTGTTGATTTAATTGTTTTATTTCATGTGTTTCTATTTTATCCAAAGATTTTTTTAACTCTAATACTTGATTCAATGAATAAGCCAAAGTGACCAGATCTCTGGGTCTGGCTGATAGCATTGAAATTCTGGTTGAGATTCTTTCAATATCTCCTATGCCTTTATATATTTCTTGATGATCAAATACTGAGCCTTGCTCAATCAATGTAGAAATGACATTGAGCCTGAGATTGAGTTTGGATTGATTTTGTAAAGGCTGTTTAATCCAACGTCTTAACTGTCGCGACCCCATGGCTGTGGTTGAATGATCCATCAACTGACACAATGTGTGCTCATCACCACCGTTATTGTTCACTTCTATTTCAAGGTTTTTACGGGTACTGGCATCCAAGTGCAAAAACTCATTCAATGATTCCGTTTGAATCGGTTGAATGTGTTTCATCATGGCTTTTTGTGTGTGCACAATATAATTGAACAAACAACCCAAAGCATTTATGGTCAACGATGACCCTTCTATGCCAAAGCCTTTTAAATCTTGGGTTTTATAATGTTTAGTTAAAGTCAATAGGGCGGTGTCTTTGTCATAATCCCAACTGGGTCTTTGATTAATTGGGTAGTTTGCTAATTCATCACACAAAGCATGATTTTCTTCCAATAAAACTTCACTGGGAGCGAGTCTTTCAATTTGAGCCAATAAGGTTTCTTTATTGTCTACCTCAATAACAACTATTCGACCTGAACTGAGTTCACAGCTAGCTATTGCATAGCCATTTTTACCACTAAAAACACTCAGCAATAAACTCTCACTGCGTGCATCCATTAAGGCTTCCTCAGTGACTGTTCCTGGTGTAATGATGCGCATGACTTTGCGTTCAACAGGTCCTTTTGAAGTTTTGGGATCACCTACTTGCTCGCAGATAGCAATAGATCGTCCCATTTTAACTAACTTTGCAAGATACGGGTCAACTGAGTGATAAGGAACACCACACATGGGAATAGGGTTGTCGCCTGTTTTGCCACGATAGGTGAGTGTAATATCTAGTAATTTGGCCGCATCAATGGCATCTTGCATAAACAATTCATAAAAATCACCCATGCGGTAAAATACCAGCATGTCAGAGTAATCCTGTTTAATCTTTAGATACTGGAGCATCATTGGTGTATGCTTTGGTTTTTTCTGAGTGCTCATAATGTTATGTCTACTCAAACCCACTTTTAAAAATGGTGTGATTTTCGTACCATCTGACACCAGTGCTTGAGGCTGATATAACATCTGGTGATCCATCATTGTTCAAATCTATAATAAACACATCAGAGGCATCTGAATTATTGCCTTCAAGTCTAGAAGTGGTAAAAGTACCATCGGTATTATTCATATGTAGATTTATCGAACCTCCAAAAACAGCAGCAGACACAACATCTACATAGCTATCCGAGTCTAAATCGGCAGCAAAAACAGCATAAGCACCATCAACAGTATCGTCAATAATGTGAGTAGTGAACATTTGATTATTGTTTTCATGCCACCTTATTGTGTCATCATTTTGTGAGGCCGAGAGTACATCGGTGTCGCCATCATTGTCCATGTCTAGTGCAAATAAACCCGAAACACCTGCCACATTGGTTGCAATTTCTGGTTGTTCTGTAAATGATTCATTGGCATTTTGTTTGAAATGCCTTATTGAATTGGCTTGTGTATTGGCAACAATGATATCCTTCAAGGTATCTGATGATATATTGGCTGGATAGGCATCTAGTATAATCGAATTGGAAATACTAATCAGTGGGTTATCCATGAAATTTTCTGAACCATTATTGGTCAGGACATTAACCATGCTGTTAGAAGAAAATATACCATAAGAAGAAGTCAGAATATCTAATTCTGAATCATTATTGATGTCGGCTACAATCACTGAATTGGTGTTGCTTAATGCACTAGAAATCGTATTTTCTGTAAAGTTTTCCTCACCATCATTTTCATACCAATAAGCTGAACTGTCTAGATCTGATACAACAACGACATCCAGATCAGCATCTTTATCAAGGTCAATAATTTTAACATCTCTTGGTCCAGAACCAGGTTTGTTGGAAACTAATTTTGTGGTAAATGTTCCATCACCATTGTTTTTATACCAGTTAACAATTATTCCAGCTTGCGAAGTGGCAGCCACATCAATTAAACCATCTGAGTCCAGGTCTGCAGCATGAATGGATGAACTAGAAAAATCATCAATCAGATGTGTTGTAAATGGTTGTGCTAAATTGTGTGGTGCAAATGTCGTTAAAAGAATAAGCAGTATAATTTTCATAAAAGTAATTAAATAAAATTTTGTAAGATTTTACCTGAAAAAACGCTCTTTTGGGTGATAGAATACAAAATTATAGGACATTATATGAAATCATTAAAAAATATTCAAAAGACCATAAAAAAACATAAATGGACTTCAACTTTAATTGAAGTGAGTATCATAGTCCTTATTCTCTTTGCTTTCTCTTGGTACCAAAGTCGAGGAACTTTGGCAGCTGATGGGGCCATGGCTCCAGATTTTACTCTAAAGTCATTAGACGGTAAAACCTATCAATTATCTGAATTCAAAGGCAAGAAGGTTTTGGTTTATTTTTTTGCACCCTGGTGTAGTATTTGTCAATACAGTGGCGATAATTTAAACGATTTAAGGGCAGCCAGAACTGATGAAGAACTTGCAATACTGGTTGTAGGTTTGAGTTATGAGTTCCCTGCAGAGGTTCAAGACTTTGCCAATGAACTGCAATTAACCATGCCAGTTCTTTATGGAACTGAGCAACAAATACAAGATTATAAAATCAAGGGCTATCCCACTTACTATGTGATTGATGAAGAAGGCAGAGTCACACACCGATCTATTGGGTATTCAACCGAAATTGGATTGAGATTGAGAACTTAACTCAAGTTATTGAATATGAACGGCAAATACTTCTTAATAATTGAGCTTTATCAGCCTTGTAATTATTGAGAGTGTTTTATAACTCTAAAAATCCCAGAGTAGTGCTAAGTTCATGACTTTTTTGCTTCATCCACATGTTGTATCTTTGTGCAAAAATTCTCAAACCATTCTTTATTCCGCACTTTATCTTCTTCGCTGATTTGCGACTAATAATGCAATT
>JBGCFT010000327.1:0-22816 GCA_045107085.1 Marinicellaceae bacterium
AAGCCTATAGACATCATCATTAAAGTTATCTTCTTCTTTTGGGTCATACTCAAGAGCAATTCTCGGTTCATCTTTTAAATCAGATGCAACATGAAATATAATAGCGTCTTCTCTGCCTTGAGGTTTTGGTATATCTGTTAAATAACTTTTTTGTCCAGTGGTAAAATCAAACTTAAATAAAGAAAGGTTCTCTCCATAATACCTTCTACTTACAATAAAATTTTTCGGATCAGATTTTAATTCAGAAACTACATTAAAGTTAGAATATGCTTCTCTATTTTTTCCATTAATATTTAACCCAACCATTTCATAAAACTTTGGTTTGCCATCTAACCAACCAGTAATTTTACTACTTAACACTATGACTCTTTTATTATTTAACCACCATATATAGCTCAACTCCCTATGTGAACCCGCATCAAAAGAATATATGCCTTTTTTAGTTTTTAAATTCATTATCGCTAATTTTGATTGTCCTTCATCATCATATATATAAGCTACATGATTACCATCAGGAGAAATTCTCAAAAAATTAAATTGAGCTTTTGCTGCAAAATGTTCAATAGGTACTTCTTTTGAGAAAACTTGAATTGAAGTAAAGATTATGATTAGTATTAGAATTTTCATATTTATTTAATTTTTTGGAAACGGAAAAGTTGTCCAGAATTAACCGAACTATTATGTACTATGTCTTTTTTTTCAATGAGCTCTAAACCATTTCTAATAAAAACATCATACCAGTTAGGATTTTCTAACATTAATTTTATCACTCGTAACAAATCATTCATCCGTTCAAATGCAAACCTGTGTTGTTTACACAATAGATCTAATTCATTTTGATTGGCTTTCATTTTACTTTTTGGCATGGCATAAATATTATCAAGAACTATCAGAATTGACTCTAATAACTGTGTTGGATTCTCCTTGTATCTACTGACTATCTTAGGTTGAATTTTTTTTAATCTACTCATTAAGTCTCTGTAACTTATTTTATTATGAGAATATCTTGATAAGTATTTAAATAAAAGACTATCAAATAAGGCTTGATAATCATTTTTTTCAATATTCATGTATTTAACTATTTCTGTAGAACCTGAGTGAGATATCAAAACAAATTCACCCTGGGGTTTTAGCAGGCGATTCACTTCCTTTGCAGCCAATTCCCAATCACAATACTCTATTCCATATTGGCTTGTTATAAGATCAAAATGATTACTTTCTAATTTTGTATTCTCGACGCGTGTGTTTGAATATATTTTAATTTCGTCTAATTGATTTTTTTTATTTGGAAACTTTTTGAGTATGTTTTTTTTATTTATATCTGCAGCATCTAATGCATTGACTTCTATATCAAGTTTGTTTGAATTTTTATATTCCACAGCCAATAGGCTTATAGCACAGTTTCCTGCACACAAATCTAATATTTTGTTACTGTCCTTTAATTTACTAAAACTTATATTCCATTCATTTTGAATGTTTCCCTCATAGTTTTCTTTAAAGTCTTGAGGCAAAGAGGTTAATTGTCCTCCTTTCCAATAATTACTCCAGTGTAAAGACTTTTGAACGTTTTGATTTTTTACTTGTTTCATTTTATTTTGTTAATTGGCTAAAACTTAAAAAGGCGTGTAGTTAATTAAAACTACACGCCTTTTATGTTTTAGTTATGAACTAATCTTTAGAAAGATTGAGTGTATCTAATATAACTAATTCTACCGTATGCATCATAAAGGTTGAAATCGTAATCTCTTCCATCAGTAAAGCCTAGACCGATTGGTGCAATTTTCTCACCAATGTTTCTCACACCTACTGTGATTTTAGCATCCCAAGACGCGTTATACGTTAATTGTAGATCATGTGTAACGTAAGTTGGAACGTGTCCAATTCCTACACCTGTAACAGCAACGCCGTCGCCATTAAATGTTTCATCAACATCATCAAACTGATCGCCAATTAAGTTCAAGTTATAAGCTAAAGTCCAATCACCATAGTTATAAATGTTATTGATACCTAGTCTATCAGCTGGTGTACCTGGATCATTAACCAAATCTCTACCACCATCTAATGACTGTGTAATCAAGTGACTTAACTGAACGTTATGAGTCAATTGACCACCTAAAGCTTCATAGTTGAACAACATATTCAAATCGAATCCTGATGTATTTAATAAACCACGATTAGCAGCTCCACGTGTTAGCAAAGTAATGGCACCAGTTGCAGGGTCACGAACTACACCTAATCCTGCCACACCTGGATCACCAGAGTTATCAAAATCTACTATTTGTTGTGGAGAGAAATTTCTAATCTCGTTATTAATTTCAATATTAAAGTAATCTAAAGAAACACTGAACCAATCTAAAGGCTCATAAGCTACACCGAAAGAAAATTGATCAGATAATTCTGGCAATAAATCTGGATTAGCAATAACTTGTGCTTGTACTTGAGTTTCACAATCTGCAGTTAAACCTTCAGCTAAACAAGTTTGTGGATCATTCACTGAATCCGCTGAATCAGATGGTTGTTGCGTTAAAATATCCAAAGTAGGTGCTCTATAACCTTCACCCCATGAACCTCTAACTGTCAAGTTATCTAATGGTTGGTATCTCAAAGAAATTTTCGGAGAGAATTCACCACCAAAATCTGAATAATCATCGTAACGACCTGCGACATTTAATTCTAGATTTTCCATCAAAGGAAACATTGCTTCAAAAAATACAGAGCCAATATCACGTGCTCCAGCAGCGCTATTACCACCTGAACCACCAACTTGGCCAGCTTCTGATAATGAGTCATAAATATCAGCATATTTGATGTCTTGATATTCTGCACCTACGAATACTGATACAGCACCATTAGTCATTTCAAAAGCATCAAATGCAACAGAACCGAATACAGTATCCAAGTCATATAGAGAATCTCTATTTGTAGTCACTCTTAATGAGTTTAATACTGCAGGATCAGCACCATATGGGTTAGTTAATAAGTAAGTACCATTTTCAATAGCAGCTGCAGCAGCTGATCTCAATAAGTAGTTTCTACCAATTTCAACAGTTCTATTGTTCATGCGAGTTACACCAAATTCAACTTCAGCTTCTGCTACTTGTCCAATGAAACCCATTTCAAAACTTGTTCTTTCGTTAGCAACATTATTATCTCTGTTACCCAAAGCATCAAATCTGTGTCTCCAATGAACATCAACTGGATTAGGGAAGTTTACAGGATCATAATTTGGACTTAACGGATTACTTGGATTATTGATACTGCTTGCAGTTAATGGAGCTCCTGTTCCTGAGAACGCACTGCCATCTGGAACTGGTGCATATCGACCGAAAGAATCAGTCTTATAAATACCAGCATTGGCCCATACTCTCCAATCATCATTGATTTCATGTTTTACTTTTACAAACATTGATGAATTATCAATCGATGCTTCATCAGCTGATTCTAATGTAAAATCATAGGCACAACGACTGTTTGGATCAGTTGGGTCTAAAATGTAATATCCTGTATTTGGGAAAGCACAACCATTTCTAACAGCAAAGTCAGAACCTGTTTCGCCACCTGTTGTTGGGCTAACATTTCTGAAGTTATTAGAGAAAGTTGAACCACCGATTTGGTTGAAAGCAAAATCTCTTGCAAAGATAATTTCTCTGTCATTCCAAGAAACACCACCTAATATAGATGTTTTTTCGCCAGAAGCACCAAATAGAACACTACCTGAACTTCTTTCACCACCATTAGCTGGGAAACTTACTTCTTCACCGCCTAATGAAACTTCAAAACCTTCATAGTCATTTCTAAGAATAACGTTCACAACACCACCGATTGCATCAGAACCATAAATAGCCGATGCACCATCTGTTAGAATTTCGATTCTTTCAATAGCGCCTAATGGAATTGAGTTTAAATCCTGAGACTGACCTGAAGAAGGTGAAACAGGCAATCTTCTGCCATCAATTAAAACAAGAGTACGGTTAGCACCAATACCTCTTAAACTTACTGTAGAAACACCTTGAATTGAGCTTCCAGATTGTGGTCTTACTGAACCTGAGCTGTTAAAGGTTAAATTTCTAATTAAATCAGCAGCATTACTTTCACCACTTAATTCAATTTGTTCTCTGTCAATAACTGTTACAGGCAAAGCTTCTGCAGTATCTGACCTTTTAAGTCTAGATCCAGTCACTGTTATTTTATCTAGTTCTGCACTTTCTTCACTGTTATCTTGTGCATAAGATACGCCAGTCAGCGCTACAGATGCAATAACACCTGTATATAGTGTTCTTCTAATTGCTTCCGCAATAAGGTTACGTTTTGTTTTCATTTTGAGCTCCAAAATATTTGTCCATGAGTTTCCTCAATAAAATTATTATCTTTAAGTTAGATTTCCTGTCTAATATCGAATGGTAACATTTTAATTTTATAAAAAAAAGTGCTAAGACCCGTTTTTAACGTATTATTAACAATTTAATTTAAAAATTGCAGTTTACTGTATTTAATTCAATGAATAAAAAAAATTTAATTTTAATTGATCCTATTATTTTTGGTTTATACGATAAACTATAAAAAATTTAAAGTTTACTTTTAATTTTCTCTAATTCTTGGAATAATTTATCAGGCGTTTTATCCCCAAAACTATGCAGATATTCTTTTATGTCGTCCACCTCTTTGTGCCACGCTGCTGAGTCAACAGCTAAAAGCTCAGATAAATTCTCAACATCAAAGTCCATATCTTTCAAATTAAAGTCTTTAGTCAATGGCATTTCTCCAATGGCTGATGAAGTGGCGCTAACGCTACCTGAAACCCTATTTACTATCCACTCTAAAACACGCATATTCTCGCCAAAACCTGGCCACATAAATTTATTGTTTTGATCTTTTCTAAACCAGTTAACTGTAAAGATTTCTGGTAAATTACTTGTCGTTTCTTCAAATGATAACCAATGATTCCAATAATCTGCAAAATGATAGCCACAAAACGGTTTCATCGCCATTGGGTCTCGTCGAACTACTCCTACTGCACCTGTTGCTGCAGCCGTTGTTTCTGAAGCTACTGTTGCTCCCATTAAAACACCGTGAGCCCAGTTCCTGGCTTGTGTTACTAATGGCACCAAACTGGCTCTTCTGCCACCAAAAACAATGGCAGATATAGGTACTCCTTTTGCTGACTCAGCCTTATCAGAGTAGCTAGGACAACGTTTAGACGAAACAGTAAATCGTGAATTAGGGTGAGCGGCAGGTCCGTTTTCTGGATTGTAATCATTGCCCTTCCAATCTTTTACTGGAACCCTGTCATCGAGATCTTCCCACCAAGGTTGGTTGTCTTCTGTTGTGGCAACATTAGTAAATATGGTATCAGCATAGAGCATTGACAATGCATTTGGATTGGTGTCTTTTGATGTTCCTGGTGCCACTCCAAAAAATCCAGCTTCTGGATTTATGGCCCATAACCTGCCATCATCACCGGGACGCATCCAGCAAATATCATCGCCAATTGTTGTTATTTTCCAACCATCCTTAATATATCCTTCAGGCGGAATAAGCATGGCTAAATTTGTCTTGCCACATGCTGATGGAAAAGCAGCCGCAATGTAATGTGTTTCTCCTTGTGGATTCTCCAATCCCAAAATCAACATATGTTCTGCAAGCCATCCCTCTGTTTTTGCTTGATAACTGCCAACTCTCAGTGCGTGGCATTTTTTTCCTAGCAAAGCATTGCCACCATAGCCTGATCCATAACTTTTGATGGACAGCTCTTCCGGGAAATGCATAATATACCTTCTATCTGGATCTAGCTCACCTGTAGAGTGCAACCCTTTTACAAATTGCCCTTCAGCTTCTATTCTCTCTAATGCCGGTGTGCCCATACGAGTCATTAATCGCATATTTTGTACAACATATGCACTGTCCGTCAGCTCCACACCACATCTTGAGATTGGCGAATCGATTGGCCCCATGCAATAAGGTATAACATACATTGTTCTATTGCGCATACAGCCTTCAAATAAATCATCAATTTTCGCATGGGCTTTTTGAGGATTCATCCAATGATTGTTAGGCCCTGCATCGTCTTTTTGTTCAGTACAGATAAAAGTAAGGTGTTCAACTCGTGCAACATCTTGTGGGTCCGAAAGGTGTAAAAAACAATTGGGGTGAGTATCCTCATTGAGTTTTTTAAAGTCGCCATTTGCCAAAAGAAGCTCATCGAGCTCTTGTTTTTCTTGTTCTGATCCAGTGCACCAAACAATATTTTTTGCTTGGGTGTGTTGAGCCACTTCTTTGATCCATTGTTCTAATGATAGTAATGTTGTAGACATAGTTTTTTTAAAGTTTTGTAGATTAATTAATTCTTGAAAGTATTCCATCTAATTCATCAACAGAATGGTAGTTGATGACTAATTTCCCTTTGCCTTTTTTTGTATGCACAATTGTTACAGGCGAGCAGAGTTTTTCTGATAACTCTTGTTCTAGCCTCAAAATATCAGCATCCGGCTTGGGGTTTTCAATCACAGGTTTTTCACGCCCAAATGATTTAATAAATTTCTCAGTCACTCGCACACTCATGGCTTGACTAATAATTTCATGTGCAGCCTTTAATTGCAAACTCTTATCTAATGACAATAATGCACGGGCGTGTCCCATTTCTAACTCACCATCATCTAGAAGTTTTTTAACGCTGACATGCAAATCTAGCAATCTTAACAAATTACTAACAGCCACTCTTGATCGACCAACCGCTTGGGCTGCTTGTTGATGAGTCAATTCAAACTCTTCAATCAATCTGCTCAGCGCTTTGGCTTCTTCTAAAGGATTTAGGTCTTCTCTTTGTATGTTTTCGATTAATGCCATGGCGATAGTTTGCCTATCATCAACATCTCGAATAACGACTGGGATCTTGGTTAATTCAGCAATTTGAGCAGCCCGCCATCTTCTTTCACCTGCTATTATTTCATATTGGTTTTGACCAATACTTCTAATAATAACTGGCTGAACCATCCCTTGAGCTTTTATTGAGTCGGCCAACTCTTTCAGCTTCATCATGTCCATTTTTGTTCTGGGCTGAAATTTTCCTGGTTTTATTAGATCAACTTCGATCTCAGTCAAATTTCCTTCAGAAATAGTTTTATCTTGATTTGATTGAGCGCCCAGTAATGCATCCAGACCTCTTCCTAAACCTCTTTTTTTATTTGCCATTATTATTTCCTCTGATAACCTCTCCTGCTAATCCCATATAAGCTATGGCGCCACGTGACGCATGATCATACTCAATTACAGACATGCCATGAGAAGGAGCCTCTGCAACCCTAACGTTTCTGGGTATAACTGTGACATATAATTTCGAACCAAAATGATTGATTAATTGTGCTGACACATCATTGGCAAGGTTATTGCGTCCATCAAACATCGTACGAATAATTCCTTCGATTTCTAATTTTTTGTTTACACTGGACTGAATTCTATTTATGGTATCTAGTAAAGACGCCAATCCTTCAAGGGCATAATATTCACACTGCATTGGAATAATCACACTATCTGCAGCCACTAAAGCATTGATAGTTAATATACTTAATGAGGGAGGGCAATCAATTATTATATAATCATAATCATTTTTAATATCGTGTAAAAAGCCTTTTAATTTTAATTCAGGGTTTGTCGAATCCATCAATTGCAGTTCGGCTGCTGTTAAATCAGTATTAGACCCAATGACATCTATGCCAGCACTTTCAGCAGTAATAATAATGTCTTTGATATTTGATTCATTTAACAATAAGTCACATGCATTGGGCTCTAGTTCTCTTGAATTTATGCCACAACCCATTGTGGCGTTTCCTTGAGGGTCCAAGTCTATCAGCAAAACTGATTTGTTTAACCTGCCCAAACCTACAGCCAAGTTAACACTAGTCGTGGTTTTTCCAACACCGCCTTTTTGATTGGCAATAGCTATAATTTTATGTTTATCATTCATGTGTTCTTTTAAAAACTAACAATCTTCTTTGAGCGTCTAAAAACGGGACATCTATGTTGATATCACTTTCTAATTCAAAACCATGTATCATGGATTCTTTTTCTGATTCTTTCCTTGGGCCTTTCATTGCATAAACTCTACCTTTATCTGAACAAAGGTGGCCCGACAGCTTTAAAAATTCGCCAACTTCAGAAAAGGCTCTGGATATTACCACATCATAATGAAAATTAGGTTGAAATTTCTCAACTCTTTCACAAACTATCTCAATATTCTCCAAATTTATATGTCTTTTTGCATATCTTAAGAATCTGGTTTTTTTTTGGCTTGAATCTAATAATGTCACTTTTTTAGTAGAATCCAGTATGGCAAAAATTATTCCTGGAATTCCTCCACCTGTTCCAATATCAATTATTGAGTTTCCTTTTAAAAAGTTGTAAACTGAAGCACTATCAATTATGTGCAGTATTATCATCTGCTCCAAGTTGCGTATAGCAGTAATGTTATAAGTTTTATTCCATTTCTCTAATAGATAAACAAACGTTAAAAGATCATCAGTTTTTTTATCGTCAATATTGAGTTGCATTAACCCCTTGGATAGTAATTCTGATAGGTTTTTATCAAACATGGTGACTTTTAGCCCATTGTATTGTTAATTAAAATAAAGTAACTTATGAAAATTGAAATCGTTGAATAAACGATTCGACGACGATTATATAAACTGTTAACACAAAGAACCAAGAAATTAGGCAAAATATTATGAATTTCAACATTGCAAGACAAAATATGCTTCTCAATCAGATTAGAACATGGGATTTTATCAGCCCTGAGAACATAAATTTAATGCGTCAAGTCCAAAGAGAGGAGTTTGTGCCAGTAGAACACAGAAAATTAGCCTTTAGTGACATCGAGATACCAATGGCCCACAATGAAGCCATGATGAAACCAATAGTTGAAGGTAGAATTTTACAATCTCTTGAGTTCAAAGGCCATGAAAACATACTTGAAGTTGGCACTGGCAGTTCGTATCTTACAGCGCTTATGGCTTTATCAGTAAAAACTGTTACAACTTTGGATATACATCAAGATTTTACCGATAGTGCCAAAGAAAAACTCCAAGAAGCTGACATCAATAATGTTGAATGTATTTGTCAAGATATTTACAAATATGACTCTACTACTCAATATGACTCTATAGTTATAACTGGTTCAATGACTGAAGTTCCTGAATTTTTATTGAAAAACATTAACCAAGATGGCAAAATTTTTGTTATTCTGGGAGAGTCACCTGTTATGTCTGCCTCTATTGTTTCTTTGAATGAAAATAGCGAACCAATAATTGAAACTTTGTTCGAAACTGATGTCAAAGCTTTAGTTAAACCAACTAACAATTCAATCTTTAACTTATAAACTATCTATTATGAAAAAAATATTACTGTGCACCTATTCATTGGCCTTCAGTATTTCAGCTTACTCTGCTGATTTAACTGAAATTTTTAAACAAAGCGAAAATCATGATCCTCAATTATCAGCTGCTCAATATACTTTAGAAGCGACTCAAGAAGGAAAAAAACAAGCGTTTGCAGCATTTTTACCACAAGTTTCAAGTTCATATGGCAGAACTTTCAGCAAAAACAAAAGAAACAGTAGTTTAGCACCTGGTGTCAATCCATCAACTACTGGAGAACCTGAAGATTGGAACGTAAGATTATCTCAATCTTTGTATGATCATGCCAATTATGAGAATTTCAAGATATCTGAGCTTGAAATCCTTAAATCAGCTGCAGATTATGACATAGCCTACCAAGATTTTATTTTAAGAGTGGCGCAAAGTTATTTTAATGTTTTGTCTGCTAAAGATAGCTTGGTATTTGCAAAAGCAGAAGAAAAAGCCATTCAAAGACAATTAGATCAAGCCGAGCAAAGATTTGAAGTTGGTCTAGCGGCCATAACAGATGTCCACGAAGCCAGAGCAACTTTTGATGGTGCACGGGCTCGAGTAATTGTTGCTAACAATACTTTAGAGGACGCCAATGAGGCTTTGTTTGAAATATCACAAAGATACTATCCAGAGATAGCTTCAGCCCCAGATGAAATTGAATTTACCAATTTTACCGTTCAAGATATGGACGCTTTTCAGGAATTAGGTATCAGACAAAACCCTGAAGTTATCTCATCACAGATTGCCAAAGACATAGCTGAAAAAAGAATAGCAGTCAATAGATCTGGGCACTATCCTACACTGGACTTGTCTTTTTCAAGAGGCCAAACTTTTAGTCCTGGAAGTTTTGCAACTCAAGTAGACCCTCAAACTGGTAATCCGATACAAATTGGATCAGGTGACATTATTTCCAATGGAACAACAGCCTCTCTTAATTTATCCATTCCTATTTATTCTGGAGGAAGAACTTCATCTCAAGTCAGACAAGCCGCACTTCAACACAAAGCAGCAATGGACAGATATGAACAAGCCAGAAGAAGTACAGTAAGAAACATAAGAAATGCCTATCATGGTTTTAATGCATCAAAAAGTAGTATCGAAGCAAGAAAACTGGCTATGATATCTGCTCAAAGCGGATTAGAAGCAACTGAAGCTGGTTATGAAGTTGGTACCAGAACAATTGTTGATGTATTAAATTCTCAACAAAGACTTTATCAAGCACAAGGCGATTACTCGAGAGCGAAATATGATTACTTTATTCAATTTCTCAGTCTGAAACAAGCCGCCGGCAGTCTCAATGAACAAGACATCAATACCATCAATGCAATATTAAAATAGTTCATAAATAAAAACGCCATATTCTAAATATTAGAATATGGCGTTGAATTGAACATCTTAAAATACTTACAATCTAATCAACTTCTTTCGATTGAGCAATTATTCTATCTAGAATTTTTTGATCGTCGATTGAAATATCAATAATCTGAAAGCCACACAAGCAAAAATTAGTATACTGGTTTTCTGACCACAAACATTCTAACCCAATTGAAATACTTTTTAGACCTCTGGCTGAAAATGTCCAGTTCGTTTGAAACATTTCACCGATTTCAATGTGTTTATTACAAGCCATCAATAATCCATCACGTGAAACATTGAGCACTTCTCCAATAGAATAACCTATGATGACATCCACTATATCAATATTGATACTTGGCTTAACTCTTTTACTTTTTCTGTATTCTTTACTCATATAGTACGCACTTTAGTGGTTTAATCATTTTTTACCATTTTCTTAAGCTTTGAAAAAATACCCTGCATGACTTGATTGAAATATTTCTTTTCTTCGAGCTTGATTACAATAATGTTTTTTCTTGCCAGGTCAATTGCAATGGCATTTAATGACTTTTCATAAGGTTTGTTGCCCAGCATAGACACAAATAATGCTTTATTACTAACTGGGCTAAACCAACTCAGCTTTCGTCTGATTTTGTCTCTTTGTTGATTAATAATAAAATCAAACAGAGTGCCATATGGCATCAACTTTATTCTTGTTAACTGACTTTTTTCCTGAGCTGTCAGCTCTCTGATGTCCTCAATTTTTGCAGCATTAGATTTATTTAAATCAATCTTATTCTTATTGATGGATGCAACATTATCTAACTCGATATTTTCATCCAATTTGTTAACAACTGCTGCTTGAGAACATTCTTTTACATTTTGTATAGTGGCTTTTCTATCGTTTTCTGAAAAACCCAGATCATCCATAGTCTGGTCAAGACGGTGCAATGATTCAATTTTTTGTTTCGGTGTTAAATTTTTAACCTCATCACCATTGGCTAATTTTGCAATGGTATTAGACATGGCTATGTTTTTATTCCATTCGTCGGAATTCTCTCCATGACGCAACAATGTTAATGTTAAAGCATCTTGAATAACATACTTAATGACATTTTTCACAAACTCAGGAACAGCAATATTTGAAATTTCATCTACAATGCCCTCAACCTTCATTCTTGAATAATCGAGTTTCTCTTTTCCTTTCGCTGAATTAACCCACTTTTCTTCGGTATTCTTGGCTCTTGTTTCCGTTGTTTTTAAGAAACTTTCTAGATCCTCATTAGCAGAGTTAAATGAATCATCACTGCCGTCATAATCACTTGCTAAGTGAGAACTGAATTGATGGAGTTTTTTAACAACTGGAGTGCCGTGCCATTTTTGAGCAGCATATATGATTTTTTCTAAGTATTGACGTGCTGGATGATTACCATTCGTAAAAAACTTATCATCTTTTATTGCGGTTCTTATGAGCGGAATATTGATTGCATTCAAAGAAGATAAAATATTTGAATCAATCATGTCATCTTGTTTGACATGGTCATAAAACATGCCCATAACGTCCAAAGAATTTTGTTGCTTGGTATTAAGCTCTGGATAAAACATACCTGTTTCATTACGAACATTGTCGAGAATCATTTCTTTCAATTTATCAATTTCAGTCGCACCTGCTGCAATACTGGTTATTTTTGATAAGTTTTGTAATGTTTCGTCCATCACAGAGTTTTCAATACTTGTTAACCCTGATTGCGAACTTGACATTTGCTTATCTTGATTCATTAAGTCAAATATTGAATTTACCAAGTTGCTTGAACCGCCTCTACTCACTTGATTCGATTCTGAACCCTCAGATGCACCTATTGATTGTGAAGATTCATTGTTAAGTGTTTGAGAAAACTGACCATCAGATGTTTCTTGCTTATTATGGCCAAACTGATTGTATCCCTCTTGTTGTCCCTTACCACTTAACTGATCTTGACGAGTGCTTTGTGAGCCTTGATTGTTTTTTGAAAACTCATTTAAATTATCGTGTTCGTTATTTAACTTCTCAATATTTTCTTTTTTTGGTTTTTTGTTCTCAGTTTTGATGTTTGGTAAAATACCTGCTTTAATAAAAACATCATCGATTTTCTTATATACATCTAAAAGATCTTCACCACACTGCTTCTTTAAACACTCTATTAATAATACTTTTGTTTTAACATCTGAGCCAGAGTTTTCGAATGTCTGGCTAAAAATCCAACAAATCGACACAACACCAAAGGGCATATTGTCTTTGCTAATTTTTCTAGTGGCAAATAAAATCTTTAATCTTTTTTCCAAAGCAAAAAGATATTTTGAAAACTTTATATCTAATACAGACTCTAGTTGAGTTAAAGCCAAACTAATTTCTAGAATTTCATCTTCAACTAATGATAATTTAACTTCATCTTCTTCGTGACTGATTTGCTCTGTGATTTCATCTGGCATACTTTGTATCACTGCCGACAAAAAATCCATGAGTTTACCAGATGATTTTTTTAACAGATTATACTGCTCAAAAAGTGTAACTTCTTGTTGATTTGATTTGGCATTTTCTGCCAGTTCAAAAAGCTGAACTAAAGTTTTTGAAATGGCATTTTTAAAACTTGCCAACAATGATTTTTCAAAAATTTGAAGACAGCTATTGATTAAATTATTCTGTCCAATTTTAGGCGATGATCGCATGAATTAATCCAATTTTTCCCTTTATTTAAAATATTAAAAAGCTCATTAAAAAGCAAGAAAATACTAGATAAAGATTAAATTTGGATAACAAAACATTACATTTTAGTGTTATTCACAGTATTTTTAAAAATAAACAAAATAATAGTTAACAAATAAAACACGGATTTTGATTTACCCATTTACCGTGTTTTGCAAACAAAATAGTTTGATAAAATTATCTAAAAAAATGATACAATACAGATTAAACCAGTATAATTTACCTTTTTTCATATCGACAAAGAAATGAATAACAAAAACCATGCCCAAGTCAAAACAATCCCGCCGTTAATTCCATTGTTTTTTATTCTTATTTCGTGGCTTGTAAATAAATATATTTTCAATATCAGTATTCCTGTTCCTACAGACATTCAAACCTATATTGCTTATTTTTTTATGGCATGTGCTACATTTTTATTTGGGTTTAGTCTTTTGTTTTTTTTTAAAAGCAAACAAAATCCTGAGCCACATACACCAACAAATGCCCTGTATACAAGTGGAGTTTTTAGAATAACAAGAAATCCGATTTATCTTGGGTTTCTAGCGGCCCAAATAGTTGTTGCAATAAAATTTAATAATTTATACATTATATTATCATTGCCTTTGGTTGTTGTTATGTTAAATAAATGGGTTATAGAACCAGAAGAAGTTTATCTTGAAAAGCTATTTGGTGATAAATACTTAGAGTACAAGAAATCAGTCAGAAGATGGATATAATAATGAGCAATGTCAACACAAATGAAATCAACCACTTTAATCAACAAGCCGCCTTTTGGTGGGACGAAAACGGGCCCTTCAAAACATTACATCACATCAATCCAATTCGTACAGATTATGTTAAAAGTTTCGTAGACTTGAATGGATTATCTTTGTTAGATGTTGGTTGTGGAGGCGGTGTTTTATCAGAATCAATGTCATCTAATGGTGCCAGTGTCACAGGATTGGATCTGGCCGAAGAGTCTCTCGAAGTCGCAAGATTACACCTCTATGAAAGCCAACTAAAAATACAATACATCAACCAGAGCGTAGAAAAATTTTCTGAAACAAACAACAGTAGTTTTGATGTAATTACCTGTATGGAACTACTTGAACATGTACCTGATCCACAATCAATCATTAATGCTTGTTTCTCTATTTTAAGGCCAGGAGGCTGGTTGTTTTTATCAACTTTAAATCGCAGTCCAAAATCTATGCTTTTTGGCATAATTGCAGCCGAACATGTTTTACAAATAGTACCAAAAGGAACTCACCATTATAATCAATTTATTAAACCTTCAGAACTGGTTTTAGGTCTTGAAAAGCTCAATCTTTCAGTTAAAGATATCTCGGGTTTAAAGTACAACCCTTTGTCCAAAAAAGCTTGGCTTGACCAACAAGATGTTTCAATCAATTACTTAATGGCTGTTAACAAGCCCATGAGTTTGAAATGAAAGGTTTCTTGTTTGATTTAGATGGAACGCTGGTTGATACTGCTGTTGACATGATAAGTGCACTGAAAATATTAGCCGCAGAAAATGATATTTTCATTGATCCTAATTATTCTGACTATAAAGAACTCATAACACATGGTTCAAAAGCAATTGTCTGCTCTATTTTTGGACACTTAACCAATTCTGAAATAAAAAAATTACAAACACGGTACTTAGAAATTTATAAAAACAGGCTCACCAATAATTCTGGACTATTTAAAGGAATAAACTTGTTTATTGAAAATTTAGATAACAAAAATATCCCTTGGGGAATTGTTACCAACAAACCTGAATATTTAGCAAAACCGCTCATTAAATCCTTAAATCAATTGAATAACTGCCAAATTCTAATTGGTGGAGATACAACAAACCAGAGTAAACCACATCCAAAACCTATTTTAACTGCCATTAAATCACTGGGTATTGACCCTAAAAAAAGCTGGTATATTGGCGATGCTCAATCAGATATTGTTGCTGCCAATGCGGCCAATATGAATTCAGCTGTAGCCCTCTGGGGATACTTGAGTAAAACAGACAAACCTGACAATTGGCAAGCAAATCAAATACTTAAACACACAAATGATTTATTGAATTTATAAATTTTAGATCTGTCATACTTTTTTATTATATGGATGTGATTGACCCACCTTGCAAACCTCCAGTATGTAAAATTAATACTCTACTTTTTGGAGGGATAATATTTTTATCAATGAGATCAAACGCCGCAAAGAATGATTTCACTGTGTAGATTTTATCTAAATCAATATGATTTTTGCTTACAAATTCAGTTCCAAATTGTTTCAATTGGTCAGTAACCTTAGCATAGCCTCCAAAATGATAATCTTGATAAAGGCTCCAGTTATCTAATGATTTATTAGAGACAAACTGAGAAATATCATCATCTAAAAAATGCGCACCTTTCAAAACTGGGATTCCTATGACTTTTGAATCCCAATGTAATTGATTGACGCCAAGAATTAATCCCGCCGCAGTCCCTCCAGTCCCACAAGCGGTTATGATGTGAGTTGGTGGCAATTGAACTTGATCAATTAATTCTGTGATAACTTCTGAAACACCCTTGAGCGCCAACACATTACTACCACCTTCTGGAATCACATGAACTTGACTCGTCATATCTAACAATTGCTTTTTTACTTGATTAGAATGCTGTTTTAAACGGTATTCTTGCCGATCAAGAAAAACCAAATTCATGCCAAATTCACTGGCTTTTAGCAATGTTGAACTCCATCGATTCCTTTGGTCTTGCAATTCATCACCCCGAATAAAGCCAATGCACTTTAGATTACATAATGCAGCTGATTTTGCCACGGCAAGAATGTGATTAGACCATGCTCCTCCAAAAGTAACTATGGTGTCTTTATTGTTTTCAATCGCATATTTAAAGTTATATTTTAATTTTCTTAATTTATTACCTTGAACTATTGAGTTGTTAAGATCGTCTCTTTTAATATATATTTCAATATCTTTCAAGTTTTCCAATTGATTAACTGGAGTAACGTTTTGGCAAAATAGATTTTTCCATTGATTTAAATTGTACATATATTTATTGTGACAATAGCCCTATGATTGAATGAGTAATAAAATGAATTTACTTTTTAGTGGATTTAAATACAAATATCAAATTCTCACGTATTTTCTAAAATTTTAAATCTATTCGAATAATTTCAAAATAATAATCATGACCATTTTTGTTAACTGGTTTGCAGTTTATGTAAACAATTGTAACAAAATGCAAATTATCCTTAATTTTCAAAGACATTCATTGAAAACCACATACATATTATAATATCATGTCCAAGGGTACACCAAACATTGGTGTAAATTGGAAACTTGGATATGAAATATATGAAATATTTAATTATTGTTGGTTTATTTTGCGTTAATGCAATATCACCGCTCAATGCTAATACAAACATAAAAACTGATCTTGATAACGGCTTACTCCCTGTGGAAGCAGCAAGAAATGCTCACGACAATGATGAAAAATCTCAAGATGTTGTTCAACAATTTGTCGATGAAAATGTTGATATAGTTAAGGCTGTTCAAACAGTGGCTAAAGAGTGGAGTACGTGTGAGGATACTTATGCAGCAGTAAGAAAAGGAGTTCAATTATATCCACAAAGAGCTGACGAAATAGTTGCAGCTGTTGCAACAATAAGAGGATGTCGTTGTAACGCTCAAAGCTTCTGGGCCCGTTCAAGATTAGAACAAAGACTTAGACCTAGAATTCAAAGAGCATTGGTAGAGATATCATCAAGCTGTAGTTGTGCATCTGCTGGCATAGAGGCAGCAATTGAAGTTGTACCTAGCCAAACGGAAGATATGATAGATGCAATAATTGTTGCAAAAAATAGAGCAGCTAGAACTGCAGATTCTATTGGTCAAATAGGGGTGATTCCAGAGAACAGATATTGGGGTGATACACAAACCAACACCAAAGACACAAATTTAATTAGAAACACAGACATATGTAAAGGTGATCATGACGAACACGATGAATTTGAGCCTGTTCAAACTTGGGGCAGTATCGACAGAGTTACTCGAAATCCAGTGTTTAATGACAACAAAGAACTTGGCAAGCACAGACTTATCTGTAAAGAAGAAGATGACGATGACGACAAAGAAAAGGAAAACAAAGACGAAAAAATCATAATCTCTCAATATTTGGAAGGACAATCTAATAACCAAGCTCTTGAATTGTATAATGGAAGTAATGAAACTGTTGATTTGTTACTCAGCAATTACCAAATAGAAATTTATTTTCACGGTTATGAATTCCCTGGTGAAGTCATACAACTTAAAGGCATAGTCGAACCTCAATCAACATTTGTTATATCTGATGCAAATGCTGCAGCTGATATTACAAACAAAGCCAATCAAAAAGTAAACGGATTAATTTTTAAAGGGGCTGATGCCATTGTTTTGAAAGCAGGAATCGATACAAGTCCATGTGAATGTTCAGTATCAACGGTTGCTTCTGCAATCAATGCCGTTGACAAAGATAACAATGAAGAAGAACAAATGTCTGAAACCAAAAAAGATTTCATACAAAGAATCGAACAACATTATGAAAATACAAATATTCAAACAACCATAATTGATAGCATTGGACAAATATTAGTCAACGACAATGAAAACGATAATGAAGACCAACCGATTGTTGAAGATAAAACCTTAAGAAGAGTAGAAAGTATTTGTAAGGGCGACCGCATAGAAATGGATGAGTTTCTAATTGATAATGAATGGCAATCATATGCAGCTGATAATTTTTTAGATTCAGGAAATTTTAGTAAAGAAGATTGTTTAGCAACCAGAAAAGATTTATTGCTTTCTGAATTTGTTGAAGGAACAGACAAAAATTCTATGATAGAACTTTACAATGGCACAGATAGGACCATTGATTTTTCAGTAGAAAAATACTTTTTAGAGATTTTCAATGACGACGACAGTGATCCTGATCAAAAAATATACTTAGATGGCAAGATTGAAAACAATGGGGTTTTTGTTATATCTCATGACAATGCTGATGATGATTTAAAAGACATTTCTCAACAAGTAACCGGTCAACTTGACCTTGAAAATGCCAGAGCTGTTGTACTTAAAAAGGTAGTACTACCAGCCTATCAAGCCTGTTATGCTGATATTGCAGATTGGTTAATAGAACAAGACTCGGCAATAATAACTTATACTCTTCCGCCTATACGTGATCCTGGCACAGGACCAACATCTGATGACTTACCATTGGATGGCGATGATGGTGGAGAATTAGCCAGTCCAAACTAAACTTAACGGTGGTCATATTCTATGGCCATTGTTTTACTATATTAATGAATAATAACAATTATAAAATCTCAGTCATTGGGTTAGGCTACGTAGGTCTGCCTTTGGCTGTAGCCTTTTCTAAATACTATCCCACAATTGGTTATGATATAAACCAATCAAGGATTTCAGAATTAATAAGTGGCCATGATTCAACATTAGAAATCACAAAGCAAGAGTTAAAGGATGCCTCACAGCTGTCTTTTACTACTGACGCCGCTAATTTAGAGCAATCTAATATTTATATAATCACAGTGCCTACTCCAGTTGATGGAAACAATTTACCTGAATTAACTCCCTTAGAAAAAGCATCCATTGCCATTGGTAGTTTGTTAAAAAAAGGCGATATCGTTGTTTATGAATCCACTGTCTATCCTGGAGCGACAGAGGAATATTGTGCAAAAATTTTAGAAGAAAATAGCCAATTGATTCTTAATAAGGACTTTACTTTAGGTTATTCACCTGAAAGAATTAACCCTGGTGATAAAATCCATACACTCAAAACAATTACAAAAGTAGTGGCAGCCTCTACCAAAGAAACTGAAATTATTTTAGAGAATCTTTATTCCAAAATTATAGACGCCGGTGTCTTTATGGCCAAATCTATAAAAGTAGCAGAAGCATCTAAAGCTGTAGAAAATACCCAACGAGATATGAATATTGCATTCATGAACGAGTTATCAATGATGTTTAATCACATGGAAATTGATACACTTGATGTCATAGAAACAGCCTCTACAAAATGGAACTTTCTACCCTTTGCTCCTGGTTTAGTCGGCGGACATTGTATAGGAGTAGATCCCTATTATCTGATACATAAATCGCAGGAAAGTGGCTACTATCCACAATTAATAACGACTGCCAGAAGAATCAATGAAAACATGAGTCAATATGTTGTCGATAGATTTCTTAAAAAATTGGCTTTAAGTAGAATACACATTGTCAATGCTAAGATATTAATACTGGGTTTGACTTTCAAAGAAAATTGCCCAGACCTAAGAAATACGAGAGTTATTGAAATAATCCAAGAACTTAAAAACTGTCATGCAAATGTTGATGTTTATGACCCATGGTCTTGTCAAAACCAAGCCAAGAAATTTTTTAACTTAGATACATTAAATTCAATCAAAAATGATTATTATGATGCAGTGATTTTAGCCGTTCCACACAAAGAGTTTATAAAAATGGGTGAATCTGGCATTCGCCAACTGCTCAATGAAAAAGGTATTATTTTTGATATTAAAGGCATGCTTCCATCAGATGCAGTAGATGAAAGGCTATAGTGATGACAATTTTAGTTACAGGTGCAGCTGGCTTCATAGGATCTCATGTTAGTAAATATCTTCTGGAACGCGGAGACACAGTTGTAGGTCTTGATAACTTGAATGATTATTATGATGTCAATTTAAAACATTCAAGATTAAAACGCCTCAAGCATAATAATTTTACCTTCATAACAGCCGATATTGCTGATAAAGATAAAATAGATGCTATTTTTAAAGAATATAATATTCAAAAAGTTGTAAACTTAGCAGCACAAGCTGGTGTGCGTTATTCTATTGAAAACCCTTGGTCCTATTTGAATAGCAACCTCACTGGTTTTTTGAGTATTATTGAAGCATGCAGACACAATCAAGTCAAACATCTGGTTTATGCCTCATCAAGCTCAGTTTATGGCGCCAATACCTCTCTGCCATTTCGTGTTGAGGACAATGTTGACCATCCATTATCATTATATGCCGCAACAAAAAAATCCAATGAGTTAATGGCCCATTGCTATTCAAACTTATATCAACTGCCAACGACTGGATTAAGATTTTTCACAGTATATGGTCCATGGGGAAGACCTGATATGGCTCTATTTTTGTTTACCAAAAATATAATTGCAGGCAAACCCATTAAAGTCTTTAACTATGGAAATCATACCAGAGACTTTACATTTATTGATGATATAGTTGAAGGAATAATTCGCGTTCTAGACAACACTCCTAGAGCAGATCCACAACATGATTTTTCAAAAAGCAATCCAGCCACAAGCTCAGCCCCCTATAGACTTTATAATATTGGAAATAATAGTCCAGTAAAATTATTAGACTACATTCAGGCAATAGAAAATGCTTTAGGCATTAAAGCTGAGATGGAATTATTGCCTTTACAACAAGGAGATGTTCCTGATACAGAAGCAGATGTGAGCAAACTGACAGCTGATGTTGGCTTCAAACCAGATACTTCTGTTCAAGATGGTATTAATCAATTCATTCAATGGTACCGAAAATACTATAACAAATAATGAATAAGTCCCTTAAAAAACTTATTCAAAATGACAGTAAAATTCAATATTTTACTGGTGAAAAAGAAATCATCAAACAAGGCTTAACTCCCTTATTAGCAGAAAAAAATAATTCTATAATCATACAAAAAGCCAACTTACTAGAGCACAGCAAATATCTCAATTGGCAAAAAAAAGGCAAGCAATTAATTGAGACTCTAAATTTTAACTCCATTGAATTTCTTATATTTAAAGGTTTTGCATACACGTTTTTAATCTACGATGAGTCCCATTTCAGGCCCTATTCTGATATTGATGTTTTTATCAAAGAAAAAAATTATGACAAAGTAGAACAGCTTCTCAATGAATTAGGTTATAAAAAATTACCCTCAAGGCAAGGAAAGTTTATTAGTTTTCAAAATAGTTTTTATAACAATCAGAAACCTACAACTACCATTGATTTACATTGGCAAATAAATAACAGAATCGAATTACACAAACACTTTGAATTTAACCGCGTTTATCGAAACTCTATTCACTTAAAACAACCTAATTTTAAAACACTTAATCAAATAGATGCGTTTATTCTAGCCTGTTTTCACTATCAAGCGCACAGACCAGAAGACAGAAAACACATATGGCTTTATGATTTAGCTTTGTTGTGGAATAAAATGGATGATAAGACTCAAAGCCAATGTCTTCAAGCGTCTAAAAAGAAGGCTTTAACGCATATTCTTAACGCTATTTTAATACAGTTAAATAACACCTTTAAAAATAGTATTAATGTCAACCTAGAACAACTGGACTATTCTAAAAATTCTCAAGACTATTTGATCAATAGAAATAGGAAAATTTCAGATATAAGATTAAGACTGAAAAATATTCATGGTATTAGAAATAAAATTAAATACCTCAGTGAATACATATTTCAAAAAAAAGTATATGTCAAAGAACGCTTCAAAGTAAAATCTAACGTATGGATTTATGCCTATTATCCAAGAATGTGGATTGAAGACTTGATTAAATTATTTAAAAGTTAAAAATAAGCAAAACTCGAAAAATTAAATTTTAGCAAAGGAAGCAAAAATTTTATCTTTATGGCTCGTTTTTTTCATATTTGGCAAACTATTAATAAATTGTCTGCCATAGCCTTTTGTCATGATTCTTTTATCACAAATCACTAAAATGCCTTTGTCTGTTTCGGAGCGAATGAGTCTTCCTACGCCTTGCTTCAAAGTAATGATCGCCTTTGGTAATTGATAGTCAAAAAATGAATTGCCACCACTTTCAAGTATTTTATTAATCCTGGCTTGCAAAACTGGATCATCTGGATGAGCAAAAGGAAGTTTATCAATAATAACACAAGATAAGTTATCGCCAGCCACATCCACACCTTCCCAAAAACTGGCTGCACCCAATAAAACACCATTGCCAGAATCTCTGAATTCAGCCAATATTTTATGCCTAGAGCCTTGTCCTTGAACAAATAAAGGTTTTTCGAGTTTTTCATGGAAGAATTGTGCCGCCGCATTCAGGGCTTTATGACTTGTAAAAAGAAAGAAAACTCCTCCTTTGGTTTGTTGTATCAAAGGCAGAACATGCTCACAAATTTCTATATTAAATGAAAAATCATTGGCATCTGGCACATCTTTGGGTACATAAATCATGGCATTATTTTCATAATCAAAAGGACTATCTAACAATAATGTTTGGCTCTCAATAAAACCAGTTTCTGCCTGAAAATGGGTAAAAGACTTATTAAC
>JBGCFT010000328.1:0-2858 GCA_045107085.1 Marinicellaceae bacterium
ACCATCTAAAAAGCGTTGGCAAAGCGGTATTGGTGAACAAATTGAAGACCAGTGAATCAACACCCTTTTATCATCCCAATCTTCCGTTGAATTCAGCTTTAAAACCAAGTGATAATGATTCGACATCACAGCATAAGCACAGACATCGATATTGAATAATGAAGCCAGATGTTTAATCCGATCAATAATAACTTTTCTGCGGTGTTCAAAACAGTTTCCTGAGTACTTATCCTTACCGCATAAAAAGGCTCTGCGAACGCATCGTGTAACTATGTGATAATAGGGTGTATCTTCGATTGATATCAGTTGTTTCCTTGCTAAAGTCATAGAATCCTACTTGAAAACAGCTATTTTACAAAATCATCAACAAATTTAATGTAGGCAAACTGATTTTTGTGATGTCTGATTATTCCTATAGATGGGTGTCCTTTGTATGTTTTTGTATGTTTGTTTTTCTCTGAGAAAATGAGTTGTTTTAAGTAGTCTATCTGCTCGTCTCATAATAATTGAATAAATAACTTAACAAACCTGGATTTCGTTCTGAAGAAGATACAAAAATTTTATGCTGGTTATTTTCGTGATTCGGATTGTAACAAGTTAAAGAACAACGGTAATGCAAAATAGAGCAGAAGATCGTGGAAAGACCTCTCAACATCTTTATTAATCAATAAACTTAAATCTATTCTTCATATAGGTAATAATCGGTTTCGATTAGATTAATTACCATGAAAGCCAACTATATTGTATAAATAAACAAAGTATATTATTCTTTGTTTCAATAAATGTCTTATTAATAGAATTTCTACTTATAAAATAAACATCATACTATAAGCGGGACGATTGTTTTATAATTGGTCATTAATGTTTAAATTTTTTAAAGTGAGTTTCTAGTTTATGAGTAACAGTCAAAATAACTTAACGGATGCGCCAACCGAATCAGTAGAATCAAGTTGTACAAACACCAGTTGTTGTCCGCCTACACAAACGCCATTTAAAAGAACAGCCCCAAAAGTTGGCCGAAACGACCCTTGCATTTGCGGTAATGGCCGAAAGTACAAAAAATGTTGTGGTAAAAACGCTTAGGAAGCCTCTAAATAAATTAAAACAACATAAACCAAATAATATAATATATAATATTTTTTAAACAAACAAAGAACGTATTGATGAAGATAATAAAAATATCACATATTTTGATAATAACTATTCCAATCATTTTTATGGAGAGTGGTATTAAATTTGCATTTAGTCAGGATTTAATTGAACAAATAGTTGAAGCAAATGATAGGGATTTAAATGACCGCTTTGGTCGGTCAATGAGCTTAAAAGAAAACAGAGCTATAATCGGTGCGGATAGTGATGATGAAAATGGAAACTCATCTGGTGCAGCTTATATTTTTGAGAAAACCCCAGATGGTTGGATTGAAACGGCTAAATTAATCGCAAATGACGGAGATGAAGGAGATCTTTTTGGTAGATCAGTGAGTTTATCAGGAAATACTGCATTAGTTGGAGCAGTATTCGAGCAAGATGTTCCTGATGCTGGTTCAATTGGATCAGCATATATTTTTAACTTTGAAGATAAAATCTGGAGTCAAGCCACAAAACTACAAGCAGATGATGAAACACCAGGAAACAGATTCGGAGAAAACGTTTCCTTATCAGGTGATAGGGCTTTGATATCAGCCACTGGTGATAACGAAAATATTGGTGCAGTGTATGTTTTTGACTTAGTAGATGGAATGTGGCAACAGAGTGCTAAGCTCACAGCGCCAGTGCCTGATAATACTGATTCATTTGGTCGATCAATCAGCTTAATAGGCGATAGGGCAGTAGTTGGTTCAAATGGAGATGGCGCAACTATCGGTGACAATACAGGCGCAGTATTTGTTTATGATTTAATCGATGGGGTTTGGACTGAATCTGAGAAACTAATTGCAGATGATGGCCAAGACGGCGATCAATTTGGAGCTTCGGTGAGTTTAGACGAAGATCGAATCTTAGTTGGCGCCACTGGCTTTGATAACCCGACACCTGGTTCTACGTGCCCATTTGTACCATTTATGGGTGCGGCTTATGTATTTGACTTGGAAAACAATTCTTGGATACAAACTGCAAAGATTTTTGATGAAGAAGAAGGGTGTGGTTTTGATGTTTTTGGCGAATCAGTTAGCCTATATGGTGACCAAGCAGTTATAGGAGCAGATGGAGTCGGTGATCTCGGCATTTCAGCAGGTGCTGCTTATCTGTTTAAATTATCTAATGGAACATGGACAAAAGTAGAAAAAATCTTAGCCTCGAATGGCACATCAAATGATAAATTTGGTGGCAATGTTAGTTTATACAAAAATGACTTTCTAATAGCTGCATCAGCAAAAGACGACAATTCAGGAACCGCCTATTTATATTCGATTGATTCAATTTTTGCCAATGGATTTGAATAAAAATTATAGCTTTTGCCAACAATACATGGTCTGATAAACACCTTAATCAAACATAGACTTTCTATATTGTTTTGGAGTCATGCCAACGTGCTTTCCAAAGGTCTTGGCAAAAAAAGAATATAAAGGACACACATACTTAGAAATAATCGATCAAGTCTAATTTTCATATTTTAGGCTTCATATTCATTTGATATTTTTATTATTACTGTTGAAACAGAATTTTTTAATAGGGTAAGTTGGATTTTATTGATTTTTCCATATTTGAAACGAAGCAATCCATCACATTTTAAAAAGTGAATTCGAAATACTTGTGAATATATCCTATTCTAAAGCAGGATTTAACTGAATTCCTGTTCGCCATTTCTTGCTAACTGACTGACAGAAATCTTTGAGTTGTTGAACTGTTCCAACAGCCGT
>JBGCFT010000329.1:0-6044 GCA_045107085.1 Marinicellaceae bacterium
GTCATTTTTGACCGAATACAGGCTTGTTTAGTCTATTAATTACCACTAAAAAATTAAATAAATGAACACACAACCCGAACAAATACTCGAAAACAACCTAATCACTCAACTAAAACAGTTGGGTTATGAGAAAGGATAACGAGTCAAGTGACTTCTTTAACAATCAAACTATTTATTTACCGTAAGCTATAAGGTTTATATAACCTCTATTTTGCGGCATTAAACGCCGCAAACTACAATAAAGATAAACTAAAAGTGTCTTTTGGTTTATAATATGTTCTTAATGCGGCGATTAACGCCGCAAATTAATTAGTTTATAAACCAACTGTATGAGAGTTAAAAATAAATTAGATAGAATATTACCCTTGGGATTGGTTGCTACTCGTGGTTATATGTTGGCACAAGGCATGGATAGGCATGGTTTTGATAATGCGGTTAAGTCTGGAAAATTAAAGGCGATTTGTCGTGGAGTTTATGTACGCGATGGTTTATCTTTGAGTTGGCAAGGTGTGATGAGTTCATTAAATTTGCTTTATGAAAGTCAGTCTGTTTATCTCGGTGGGCTTTCAGCATTAGAACAGTCGGGTTTTAATCATTATTTGAAAAGGAACCCAACTATCCATGTTTACGCAGCAATAAATAAACCAAAGTGGCTAGATTATTTAGAATTGAACGTCGATTTTGTTTGGCACAGCACCACAAGATTATGGAATGAAATAAGCACAAATGATTTTATCCAAATTAAATGGCGAGAAGATGTTCCTGTATATATGCAAGCTTCTGTGGAACATGCCTGTTTGGAGTTATTAGCCGATGTTCCGAATGATTTGAGTTTTGAACATGCGGATTCTTTGTTTCAAGGCTTGTCTACTTTATCGCCTAGGAAGTTGAAGATAGTGTTGAATCAATGCAAAAGTGTAAAAGCCAAAAGATTGTTCTTTTGGTTTGCAAAACGACATGGATTTGCATGGAATCGTCATTTGAATGTGACTGATTATGATTTAGGAAAAGGAAAGCGTATGATTGATAAAAATGGCGTATTGGATAAAGGGCTTTTAATTACGGTTCCTAATGATTTATGAAAAAACCAGCGGGATGTTCAGAGTAACTGATTTTAAACAATGGTAATTTCCCTGCGATTATTTAGGATTTTTGCCTATTCTCAATAATTGTTTTGTCCGTTAAACTGTGACAACATCAAACTCAAATAAAACGGCAAAACCGCTGAGAGATTGATCCCAAAAGAGATCAAGGAATCAAGTCAATTCACATTAACCATAGACAAGAAAGAGGATAATTCTAACCCTTATAACATTTTAAGATATATCTAGTATTGTCTATTAATCATGTTTTATTTATGTTAAGTTTTAATGATACTTTTAAAACTGAGAATTGAACTTTGAAATCAATTAAATATTTTGTTATATGTATTGGCTTAATTTATAACCTTAACGCTAATTCACAACTTACAAACTTAGCACATGGATCTAAAGTTTTTAATACATTTATAACACCAGGAAATCCTGGCTCACCTTATGGCGATATTTTATTTAGTCGAGATGGTAATGATATTTATATGATAGAGAATACAGAATTTGCAACAAGTTTTGTTTCGAAAGCTGAGGTTACAAGAGATATTCAAGGAAATGTAATAGCCATGGGAGAATTTGTTACTGTTTTTTCAACTCCATTTATTGATACTGGATTAACTTATGCACCTAATTCAGATACACTTTTTTACTATATAACAAACGCAGGGGTCACTCATAGAACCAGTAAAGGACTACAAGAAGTATATGTAGATTCAAATTATAATGATGATTATGGCGGCTTAGCTTTTATACCCGAAAAATATAGCAATGGTGGGCAATTATTAAAAGTAGATTTTGTAAATGGTGAAATTTGGAAGCATCAAGTTAGCGATGATGGAGATGAGACTTATACTTTATCTCCTGCAACACTTGTTAGCAGTTTAGTAGAAATGGAACTAGGCGATATAGAGTATATTACTCAAGGACCATTATCTGACCATTTAATTATCGCAAATTATATAGACGAAACATTTTCCTTATTTACTATACCAGTTAATAGCCAAACAGGATTGCCTGAAGAAAATCCGGTTATGACTCCATTTGCAAGCACATTAGGAGGGAATTGGGGATTGGCAATTGACCCTATTACAAATAACCTATGGGTGGTTAATATTTTAACTCCTTTACTGACACAAATTGTTTTCAATGATGTGGTTTTCAACAATGGATTTGAATAATAATTTCCAAGGTAGACCCCTATAAATATTTTGAATCAATTGTGTTATATATTGACCCAATAGTGCGCATATTAAAATCCAATTATAAACTATAATTCATACACCGAATAGACGAGAAGGTCTTGTTCTAACTCATTGTATACAATGTTAATCTGTGAAATGGCGGTAGCTGGTTTTGTAGAAGTAGAGCAAGTCAATTGAATATTAGTCTGAGTTTTAATTTAATTAATTTAAATGGGGACAATTACCCCTTTTTTATTAAAGGGGCAAGATATGAACATATTTTATAAAAGAATCTTTTTATTGACCATAATTGGCTCTTTGTTACTTCCTAATGTGCTGTTTGCTAAAAAAGGGATATCAAAAGTTGAGGTTATATCCATTCAAACTATCATACCTTCTGAGGCCACATCTGGGATTGGTGACTATTTTATAAAAGCCGCTGTTGGCACTGCAGTTGTTGCTGCTAGCGAATTTGTAGCTGATGGAATAATCGGATCTGATGGTATGGATGCAGTTGGGGCTGATATTTTTATTGCAGGCAGTAAAGTCGGAGCCCAGATTATTAAATATTCAACCATTCAAGGCATTGATTCAAAAATCCATGAGGCTTTAGACGAAGCTCCAGATCAACTAAAGGCACACCTTGCATGGTGTCAAGCTGGAGTCACATGCGATAAAAATCGCCATTTAGGTAATGAACCTTATCAAGTGACTCAAATTTCTGAAGGAAATGCCCAGGCCATTAATCTCACACCTCAAAAAGACCATAATATCTATGGTGAACACTACTTTAAAGTCATGCATGCTTTTGATATTTATGCTCCAAAACAAGCCTATAATCATTTATTTACTGTCGACACACCAAATGATTATGCTGAAAATCATACTCACGGATCTCGAGTTGCCTACATAGGATTAGAAGAATATGATTGTCCTGGGCCCACTGGTGGTGGTTGTGATAATGATGATGTCAATGATGATTTAGGGACAATACATATCTATTCATTTAACTATATGTCAGATAAATATCTCAATGATCCAGGTTCAATTGGCAACGGTAAATTGGAATTTATAAATGACAACTACACGTATGTTCGTACTGTCGAAATATATAACAGTCAAAATAAGAGTAAATATAGAGTCAAGTACAAACTATCACGAGATGATGGTGAGTGCTCTGATTTGAATATTTTTGCTAAAGAATATTATAATAAAGTTTATCCACAATCTAAATGCCAACTCTAATGAAGAAGTTATTATTATGTCTGATGCTAAGCCCATTGCTCACATCATGTGTTTCAATACCAAGTGATACCAATAAACAACACCTAACCAATATTGGCAATGAAGTCATCATTACATGGCCAGCAGATCAGAATCACGTTTATATGAAGACGATTGATGGGAATCGAACAGTGTGTCGATCTCCTTCTCCGGATTTTGCCGTGGCTCACAATAAAGGCATTACACTTGGTTTAACCCAAGCCGGATCAGAATCTGAGCAATTGGGCGATACAAAAAGTCAATCAGATACCAGTCTTGGTGGTCGTGGCCCCTCTGCATTGATTGTTCGTGAAGTATTGTATCGCAGCTGTGAAATGACATTAAATGTAAATGCATCTGAAGAAGAAACAGAAGCCATATTTTTCAAGACATTAAACATCTTAAGCAATATGATAAAAGCTGTGCCAGCTGCCTCGCCAGAAGATGAATAATGTTCACAAGAATATTCAGTTGATACTATTTTTTTAATCAGCAGGTTCAGCTTAAAAGAATCAGTTTTGAGAAAAAATGAAATTACTTCATAATAATCAGCGGGTTCAAAGTGAACCTCCCACAATTCACTGGACAGTAGGTCAAAAGGAGGCAATTGACATCAATATAATTTTAAAAACCTTGGATTATCTATTGTTAGATAATTATAAGGCTAAATAAAAACAAATCCATTCGCACAAATTGAGAATGAGTTATCGATAATAGAATAAGGACATTAATTATGGGTATTGAAATGAATAAGAAAAATCAGAATGGTGTAAGAGAAGAGGGCAATGAACTGGTGAAGGTTCTTCCGCAGGAAATCATTGAATTGTTGGCTGATGAGTATAACAGAGAACAAACCTTAAAAAGAAATATTCTTCGGCTAAAAATATGGATGTCGAAAACATATGTTTCCAAGTTGGTACATTGAAGACACAACTATTGCTATCATATTGCTTAATAACATGACAACAGCTTTATTTTTAATTTAAAGCTGCTGTCTATTCTGGTTGAATCGTGATGTTTGTCACGGTGCGTGAATTGTTGGCATGAAGATTAGCACTTAAACACCATAACAACCCGTCATTCCAACCGAGCCTCAGCTAGGGCATGAATCTATCTTTTAAAAGTACTCAAACTATGAATTTGCTTATTGTTAAATAATAGCATTGTAAATCAGTATCTTAAATAAAAGGGCAACCACAAGGGTTGCGCCGTACATGTTTATTGAATTGCCATACGGTGTGCCCCTCGTGGCCTAATATCCACTCGTCAAAACCGATCATTGAATAGAAAAAAATTACTATTATTTTGTATATCAATTTATTAAAAATGCACATTAACCACGTTTTTTACTGATAATAGTGCATTAGTGCAAAATAAACCTGATTATAGCGTATAAAACCTCCTCTATTATTTAATAAAACGATGTGATACAATCAAAATTCGCTAATAATAGGCTCAAAAATGACTGTTTTACATAAATTAATGTGCACTAATGCACTATTATCAAGTTGTTAGTTGCCATTATGAATAAAGTTTATAAATGTCCAAAGTGTTCAGGAGAGCTTGGAGAGTCAGGAGGTAAATACTCTTGCTGGAATTCTTCATGTAACTTCAGGCAATATCTTCCATGGATATATCCTCCGAACAAAAGTGGTGAGCTAGAAATCACCAAAGAATTAGAAGCTATAATAGGTGAGTGTTTAAACGCATCAGCGTATGGCCCGTTCTTTATTGATAATGGAGCTAAAGATAACCCTTATTGGGAATACAATACTTTATTAGGTCTTGATAATGAAGATGTTCAAAAAGTAGCTGGGCAATGGCCAGACATAGATCTTTCGGATCAATATATTTCTGAGCTTATAAGTAGTTGTTTTGAAAACCTCATAGGTTATCCGCATGGTTGTGAAAAATATTGGTCTGATTATTTTTCCGTATCATTAAATCAACTAATCGAATTTTCAAATGAGTGGAGAGCGTCAGTATATGTGCAAAGCAACTAACAAAGCTGTCAATCGGACATTTTTTGCTTCGCTCCGTTTTGGTGTGGCTTCGCCACTCTACACCAAAACTCCACTACACAAAAAATGCCCATTACAGCGGCGTTAAATTTCAAGCGAAGTATCGATATGGACGAAAGAGATCAAAAAGCACTAGATGACATCGAAGAATATGGTTGTCATGTTATGAATGTGATGGAAGGAGATGAAGAACCTTCGTTTACATACTCTATTGGTATAAATAAGAAGCAAAATAAACCTGACATAGTGATTCTAGGGTTAAAAACTGAATTGGCTCACTCAATCGCCAATAACTACAAAAATCGTCTGCTTGATGGCGAAATATTTGAACCAGGTAATTACTACTCCGACTTTCTTGGAGATTTCGATGTGTGCTTTGTGAAGGTATCTAAGAAGCATTTTAAAGAGTATTTTGGTTGGGGGTTGTGGTTACATAACGGTGATGATTTTGAAATGCTTCAATTGGTTTGGCCTACAACCGAAGGCGT
>JBGCFT010000033.1:0-2875 GCA_045107085.1 Marinicellaceae bacterium
GCCTCAAACCTTTGTTCGGCTTGAGGGAAATCACCAGTAATTTTAATGGCATTGTTAGGTAAAGGTTTATAAGTTTGATGTTTGGTTTGTATGAGTTGAATGAGTTTACGTAAGATTTCTTCATTATTTGTATCGAATTTAATCGAGCCGCCATGTTGATTAATTGCTATACTTTTAATCTCTAATTCTTTTGATTTTAATTGCAGCAATTTGATATCAAAGAGGTTTTTGGCTTGATCCGGTAACAATCCAAAGCGGTCAATGAGTTCGACTCTTAAATCATTGACTTCATCTGTGCTTTCACTTTGACTTAAACGTTTATAGAAAGTCAGGCGCAAATACACATCATGAATATAATCATCCGGCAATAGAGTAGGGATGTTTAATTCTATTTCTGTCTCATGAATACTCAAATCATCGAGTTGTGGTTCTTCGTCATTGTTTAAAGCTTTTACTGCGCGTTCTAACAATTCACAATACAAACTAAAACCAATCGCTTGAATTTGACCGGATTGTTCATCTCCCAACAATTCGCCCGCTCCACGGATTTCTAGATCGTGAGTAGCCAATGTAAATCCAGAGCCTAAATCTTCTAGTGAGACGATGGCATCCAATCTTTTGCCTGCATCTTTACTGATGGCTTTGAAGCTTGGAATCAATAAATAAGCAAAAGCTTTATGGTGTGAACGACCCACACGACCACGCAATTGATGCATTTGTGCTAAACCTAATTTATCCGCCCGATTCATGATGATGGTGTTGGCTGTCGGTATGTCAATACCATTTTCAATAATGGTTGAACACACCAAAATATTAAAGCGCATTTTGTGAAAATCTAACATCACATGTTGCAGTTCAGATTCATGCATTTGCCCATGGGCCACACGAACACGTGCTTGAGGGACAAGTTTTTGAACTGTTTCTGCCATTTGTTCGATGGTTTTAACATCATTGTGCAAAAAATATACTTGTCCACCCCGTTGAATTTCACGTTGGCAGGCTTCTTTTATGGTAGCACTTTCCCATTCTAATACTTGAGTTTTAACTGACAAGCGTGCTTTTGGCGGTGTAGCGATAATCGACAAGTCTCGCAATCCAGACAGGGCAGTGTTTAATGTTCTTGGAATCGGTGTAGCGGTCAAAGTCAATATATCGACTTCTGCACGCAGTTTTTTTAATCTTTCTTTTTGGCGCACTCCAAACCTGTGCTCCTCATCAATCACGATCAAGCCTAAGTTCTTGAATTTAATGTCTTTTTGTAATAGTTTATGTGTTCCAATAACAATGTCTACAGTGCCATTGGTGACACCTTCAAGTATTTTATTTTGTTCTGACTTTTTAACAAATCTTGACAACACTTCCACTCGCATGGGAAAAGGTGCAAAGCGATCGAGGAAATTTTCAAAGTGTTGTTGTGCCAGTAATGTTGTCGGAACCAAAATGGCCACTTGTTTGGCATCATTGGCAGTGACAAACGCTGCCCGTAAGGCGACTTCTGTTTTACCAAAACCAACATCTCCGCAAACAACACGATCCATTGATTTGGGACTTTTTAAATCTTTAATGACTGCTTCAATGGTAGTTAATTGGTCGTCTGTTTCTTCGAATGGAAAGCCTTGGCAAAACTGAAGGTATTCATTTTCATTAATAGTGACTTGTTTCCCACCACGGGCTTCGCGAATGGCATAGAGTTGTAGTAATTCTGCGGCCACATCTTTGACTTTTTTAGCGGCTTTTTCACGAAGTTTCTGCCAACGATCACCACCCAGTTTATGCCATGGTGCTGACTCTGGAGATGAACCTGTATAGCGAGAAACCAAATGCAATGAAGAGACAGGCACATATAATTTATCGCCACCAAAATACTCTAGAAGTAAAAATTCAGCTTCTCCCTCAAAATCGTGTGTTTCTAATCCTCTATAACGACCCACGCCGTGATCAATATGAACAATGGGAGAGCCAATGTGTAATTCGCTGAGGTTACTGATGATTTCATCAGGATTTTGTTTAAACCGTTTGGTTTTACGGGTGCGATTGGCACGACTGCCAAATAAACAACTTTCGTCTAATATAATTAAGTTTTTATCAACAAAATTGGTCCCATTTTCTATGGGCGCAATGGTGATGGCTAACTCATCTTTGCCAGCAATAAAGTCTAAAATTGAAGGAGATTCTTTAATGATTAAATTATCTTTTAAAAATAACCGCTTAATAACATCAACACGTCCGAGTGAATCCGAAGCTATCAATATGCGTTTGTTATGGTCTATTTGGTTTTGCAACCACTGGACTTGATTTTTATGAGTTTCTGCATTATATCGGTTAGGTAATTGCGTATGAAAATCTTCGGCTTCAGCATTTTGATTAAGTAATATGGTGGTATATTCTTGTAGTCTTCCTGTGACTTCATTGGGTTGTATATACAAATCTTCAGGGCGAACAACTGGTCTTTGAACATCGTGCCTTCTTTCTTGATATCGGGCTTGAATTTGTTTGTCCCACGTATTTAAAATCGCAGTTGTTTGCCCCGTATGAATCATGCGGGTATTTTCAGGCAAGTAATCAAACAATGTAGCGGTTTCATCAAAAAACATCGGCAAATAATGTTCTATTCCTGAAAATTGGACTTGCTTACGAATATCTTGATATATTGAAGATTTGTGCGTGTTGACATCAAAATCTTCACGAAATTTTTGTAAAAACAACATTCTTCCAGCTTCATCGAATGGAAATTCGTTGGCAGGTAAAATGTGTATTTCATCAACAGGTTTAACAGAACGTTGTGTTTCAGTATCAAAAATCCTAATTGACTCAATTTCATCATCGAATAATTCTAGCCTAAAAGCATTTTCTGAACCCGCTGGAAAGATATCAA
>JBGCFT010000034.1:0-4242 GCA_045107085.1 Marinicellaceae bacterium
AATGCATACAATGATTCTCCCAATAGCCAGTGATCTGGTGGTAATTTTTCTTTTCTAATTTTGATTGCTTTTTCAATCAAATTTATACCTTCCTCAACATCTGTGAGCGCAATTTTAGCCCGCCCTAAACCCACATAATTATAAGATAAATACAAATGATCTTCAGGCAATGTTTCAAGCCTGATTTTCAAGGATCGATGGAATAAATCGTGCGCTTGTTGAAAAGATAACAACTCTAATAAAGTATTGCCCCTATTGGTCATAATAGAAAGTGATTGTGGGTGTTTCTCGCCTTTACTATCAATAATTGTTTGCATCAGTTTGGCGTAAATCTCTTCTGCTTGAATAAAATCCCCTATTTCATGGTGAACCATGGCTAAATTATTCCAAGCATCATTGATTCGCATGTGCCCTGGAACCAGTGTCGCTTGTCTCACCTTTAATGCTTTTTCTAAATAGGTAAAAGCTTCTTCAGGACGACCCGCATCATTTAATAATAAACCTAAATTTGTTAAGGATTGTGCTTGTTCTGGATGCGCTTTAGTATATATTTGAGCCCTTAAATTATGTGCTTGCTTAAAATATTTTTCACCCATTGGTAAATCACCTTGTAAGTAATAGGCCAGTCCCAAATTATTGATATTGGTTGCATAATCCTTATCAAATAATGATGCTTCATTTGAAGCCAATATTTTTTCTCTGATGTCTTTAGTTTTTATCAATAACTCTTGTACTTGTTGATACTGACCTTGACGGAAATAAACAGAACTCAGGTCATTTAATGCCTGCGCATACTCAAAAGATTGGTTTCCATAGAGTAATAAAGTCAATTCTGTGGCAGAATCTAACATGATTTCAGCTTGTTTGATTTCACCCAACAATACCATCACACTGCCTAATTTACTTTTGGCCGATATAATATCAGCTGAATACTTCACTTGATCCTTTTCAAAAATTTCTAAACTTTCTAGCAACCATTCTTTGGCTTGTTTATTTTCAGACATTAACGTCGCATTTTCACCCAACAATAGTAAACCTTTGGCTTTTTCAAAGGCATCATTAGGAAACAATGCCAATCTGATTGCATAAACCTCTTGTAATATTTCTTGTGATTTTTGGTAATTTCCGAGGTTTTGATATGTGATGGCAATTTCTTGAAGCAAATCAGCTTCTATTTCAGAATGTTCCTTAAATCGACTTCTGACCTGTTGTAAACCCATGTCTAATACTTCAGTTGCACTTAACTCTTTGCCTATGGCATAAGAGGGATCAGCTGAGTTGAAGACATCTGTCATGAGATTTTTTACAGTGATGGCCTTATCTCTTTCCGTTGTTAATTGTTGATTATGCCTGTTTAATTGCCATGAAAAAACAAATGAAATAAACACAATGCTTGTTACCATGACTGACAATAACTTATTTCGCTTTATATACTGAAATAGCCGATATATGTGGGTTTTTTCTCTGGCATTTATGCACCGACTTTGATGGTATAATTTCAAATCTTCTTGTAAGCCTTGCACCATTTTGTAACGATTTTGTGGTTTCTTATTTAAACATTTCGCTACAATAAATCTTAAATCCGAATGATACACTTTATTGATTGACTTAATATCTTGACCCAGAGATGCCTGACTGTGCTGATGTTTACGTTGACCTTGGATGATAAAATCTTGTAAATTTTGAAACTCAAAATTATCCGATCTTGCCAACTCAGGAGCAACGTTCGTGATCAATTCAAGTAGCAATTGACCCAATTGATGAATGTCAGTCATGGTATTGATTGACTGATTGTTTTGGTGTTCTGGCGTTAAATAGTTAAGTGAATAACTGTCGCTTTTAGTTTCTTTATTATACAGCAATTGTGCAATACCAAAATCCAGTAATCGGATTTGTCCTTCTTCATTTACCATGATATTCGAAGGTTTTATATCTCCATGAATGATCATATGTTGGTGTGCAAATATCAGAGCTTGTAGCACTTCGTCAAAGAGTTTTAATCGTGCTTTAAAGCCCAATTGATTTTCATTGCAATGATCAATCAGTGTTTTACCTTCAATTAATTCCATGACAAAATAAGGTTCACCATTTTCTGCAATGCCTGCATCATATAACTGCACAATGTTTGGGTGAACTAAAGAGGCTAATATTTCTTTTTCATGGGCAAATTGAATTCTACTTTGAGCATAATTCAAATCAAATGGTAGCATTTTAATCACCACTTTTCTTTCAAATTCACCATCTGCCCTTTCTGCCAAAAAAACTGTTCCCATGCCTCCTTGTTTCATGACATTGAGAATTTTATAATTCCCAATCAAACGTTCACCAAATAAATGTTGCTCTATTTCATTCATTTGAGTGGCATTGATATCTTCCTCAAGTTTATTGAAATAGTTATCTGAAGATTCAAAATTTGATAATAAATCCAACACATATTGCTCAAGTTTTTCATCACCTTGACAATGTTTTTCAATATAAGATTGTCTCTCTAAAGCATCTAATTCAATGGCCAATAAAAACAAGTCATGGGCTTTTTCTTTCTGCTCGGAATTCATGTCTTGAGCCGTTGAAACAATAAAGCTTTTGACAAAGCCCAATCTCTTTTAATTGTGGCCAATGATACGTTGAGTGCCAATGAAGTTTCTTCTTGAGTAAGCCCCCCAAAAAAAAGACAAGTAACCACATCAACCATCCTTGGATTGCTTTCTTTTAATTCATCTAAGGCTTCATCTAATGCGATAATTTCATCACTTCTTTGTGCTGACACCAGTGAAATTTGATCTATGGCAATGTCATGAAATTTGCCGCCCCGTTTTTTTGCCTGCCATGCCCGTGAATTATCGATAATGATATTGCGCATGACATTAGATGTCAGAAACAACAGTTGATTTTTATTCTGTATGGTTGTTTTATTTTTAACAATGTTAAGATAAGCTTCATGGACTATGCTACGCGTACCTAAATTATTTTTACTATACACTCTGTTGCGTTGAATACGCGCAATGCGTTTCAAGTCGTTATAAAGATCAGGTAAAAGTGAATCTAAATCCTCAAGCATCATCAAACTCTTTGGTGAGCTAATATTTTTACACTTTCGGTGCAAAATTGCAAAGAAATAATGTGCAATTATCCACCCTATCATATTTTAGAAATGAGACCTTTCTTCATTAAAATGCCCTATTTAATCTTTAAAAATAAAAAATAAAAATATTTTAGTCTTAAGAATAGATATGTTTTGTATTGTTATATATTATTGATTACTAAAATTATTGTTACTTCATGCTACTTATTCACAAAACAAAAAACTCTATACTACAGACTCATTCTATGCGTAAATTGATATTAATAAGCCTTCTTTTAAGCCAGCCTATTTTAGCTTGGAACTTTATTGAAAAATCATTGGAAGTTGGACTTGCCTATGAACACAATTATGGAGATTCTGTCATTGTTAAAGAACCACACATCATTGCTGGAGGATTGGCTATTGGTGATGTTAATGGTGATGGTTGGGATGATATTTTTGCTGTAACAGGTGAAATATTAGATAACAACAGCATGAACAGCAATCCCAATAAATTATTCATTGCTCAACAAGATGGAACATATATCGAGCAATCTTCTGATTTTGGTTTAAATACGACAGACAGCAGAAATGCAGGTCCACTGATTGCAGATTTAAATGGTGATGGATTAAGAGATTTAATTTTCGGTTCAATCGACCAGGATTTAGATCCTGAACTAAAGCTCTATGTTAATTCTAACAACTCAAGTTTCATCTCAGTTAACCACACTTTTTATCCTTCTGAAACTTACAGTATTTCTGCTGCCGATACGGACAAAGATGGCGATTTAGATTTATTACAAAGCCATTGGTTAAATGATACAGAACATAATTACTGGCTCAATAACGGTGATGGCACATTTATAGACGTTACCACCACTCATCTGAATATTTCTCCGATTGCCAATAGTTTTACTTCAATTTTTGCAGACATAAACAATGACAATCATGATGATTTATTATTAACCAACGATTTTGGTACGAGTGTTTATTTCAAAAATAACCTTGATGGCACCATGACTTATTCAAACACTGATGTTATTAATGATGAAAATGGAATGGGCGCAGCGGTAGGTGATTATGATAATGATGGTGATTTAGATTGGTTTGCCTCATCTATTTACGATTCAGATGGCATTTCTGAGGGAAATTGGGGTGTTTCAGGTAATAGACTGTATCAA
>JBGCFT010000035.1:0-3835 GCA_045107085.1 Marinicellaceae bacterium
CTGTTAGATTTCCCAATTAAGGCTGATAGAATAAAACCATCATCTATTTCTGAAATTTTCATGTCCCAAATATTGTTATAATCATTCGGTAATGGCATCTTTAAAACTTCTTTTAATGGCATTTCATTGTTTTTGTAATCGATGCTATCAAAAATATATAAATTTTTATTGGTGATAATGGTTTTAACAGATCCTTGATCTTGGAGTCCATTAAGTAAATACTCATTGTCTGCGGTACTGAACAATAATCGAAATAAACCGTTTATATTTTGATACTGATAGACACTATTTTTAACCACTATTTGATCTTGACTAACCCAAGGTACTGCAGTAAAAACTTGATCTTTTGTGATTTCTTCAAGTGTTTTGAAAACCCTATCTGGGCCTAAATAACCGATAATTTTCTGATTAATGGTTTTTTTACCAACAAACAACATCAAATCGTGGCTAAATTGCCAGACTATTTGATTTTCATCATCAACAACAATTGTTTTATTCTCATCCATGAATGGCAATTGTTGTATATTAGGATGGAACCAAATTCTCTTTCGAATTCGTTCAGTTTTATTTAACTGTATTTCTTCTATCAAATCTTGGTATTTATTGTCTTCTGTATGTAATGCAGTGACTAAACTGTCTTGATTTTTTAGAAATATTATTTCCTTAAAGTGCTGACTATTTAAAGCAGCATCTCCGATAGTTAATTGAGAATTATTTTGGGTTCTATGACTGATATCAAACACAATGGCACCAATCCAATAAATAACTGAAATCAATAAAAAATAAACACTAAATTGTAATGCAATGGCTGTGACTGATTGATTCAAAAAACCAGAATGCAGCCCATCAAGATTGGCTTTAATCAATGAGAAAGTCATAACCATCATCACTGCAATAACTCCTAATAATAACCAATAAACAGAACCTCCAACATTGATACTAATAATGGGAAGCAATACAATTATCATCAGATAAAAGCTTGTTTTTTTCTGACTTAATGTAATGTAACAAGCCAATAAATAAAACAACAAAGTCATGCCCATTAAATAGGCCAACTGATGATAATGCCGAATATCAATAATGCCCATATTAAATGTATCTAAGACAAGTGTCACAATAAAAAATGGTATTATTATTACAATAATAATAAACAATAATGATGCAAAAAGTAGTGCTAAATATACTTGTTTACTGTGTATTGGACGATTAATGAAATACGTCCAATGGTTGTTATTGGTGTATTTCTTGATTTGAGTATTACCTAATAAATATCCGCTCAAACAATACAGCAATACAAGGGTGATTTTAAATCCAATTGAGTCACTACTGAATAAGCCAAAATTAATCAACAAACCCAAACAAACCAGATGAACCAACATTGACAGAATGGCAATTTTTCTTAACCTCATCCATTCACAATAGAATAATTTAAACATGAGATGACCCTGGTTTTTGATGGTTGCGTGATAAAAACCCATTAACGGCTTGATTTAAACTGACTTCAGAGTGAAAGGCACTGTTTGCTCCTAATTCCATAAATTTCTGCTTAAGAGTTTCATCTTGATCAATCACCATATAGTGAATTTCTCCATCAATACTTCTTTGCTGTAAAAATCCAGGAATTTGATGGCTTACTGGGACTTTATCAGAAAAATCTACAACCCAATAATGTATTTTTTTACAAAATTCTTCAGGTGTTGAAACACTCACTAATTCTCCTTTCTCCATAATGATTAATTGATCTGTAACTCGCTCAATTTCATCCATTTGGTGAGAACAGTAGATCACTGTGCAATCATCATTTTTCTCAGTAAACAAAAGTGACTCTAAAAATGCTTGTTTTGCTACAACATCTAAGCCTAAAGTTGGTTCATCCAATATCAAAATTTTAGGACGTTTAGCCAGTGCGGTTGCGAGATTAACTCCAGCTCTTTCTCCTCGAGATAATTGGTGAATTTTTTGAGTGTTATCCACATTAAAATTACCAATTACTTGTTTAAATATGTCATGATTCCATTGTGAATAGAAACTTTTTTCCATTTCGATTAAAGCATCCACTTGCATCCAATCTGGCATGGTGTGTTCTTCGTTTACATAGCCAATAAAGCCTCTATCTTGTGGCTTTAATTGTTGACTATTCCTCCCTAGAATATAACTCTGGCCTTGAACTGGAGCAATCACTCCGAGTAATAGTTTGAATAAAGTAGATTTCCCTGCTCCATTGCTACCAACAATGGAATGAACACCACCAGATTCGATGGATAAGTTAAGGTTTTTTAAAGCAACTTTAGATCCATATTGCATCCATAAGTCATTTGTTTCTATAATTAGTTTTGACATAATTGTACCTGCACTATTCTGTTTTCTTATCATGTAATTGGTTCAGTTTTTTCTGAACCAATTGCAAAATTTCATCGGCGCTAAAACTTAGTCCAATGGTTTCAACAATCATGGCTGCAATTGCGGATTCTAGTCGCTCTTGGCGTTCTTGATCATTGAGAATTTGTTTGTGCTGAATAACAAAAAGACCTAAGCCTTTTCGGGATTCAACCAAGCCCTGAGATAATAGTTCGGCATAAGCCTTTGCAACAGTATTGGTGTTCACCGTTAACTGCATTGATAAACCACGAACACTTGGCAATTTGCTACCAATAGGCAATTGCCCAGTCATAATTTGCATTCGAATACCATCTACTATCTGTTTAAATATTGGCCGAGCGTCCCCGGTTACAATTTGTATCATGATTTAATCATTTTTTAATTAGTGTACTATTTGTAGTGGTACAGTACATACACCTAAGAATGATGTCAAGAAATTGTTTAAGAATGGAAGTAATTTAGGTAAAAATAAGATTGATTGCCTGATACTTGATGGTGATATAGTAATAAATACTAGTTCCTAATTGAAATGAGTTATTGAAGTTAAATTAAAAACATTAAAGCAAAAAAAAAACCTCAGCAAGCTGAGGTTTTTTTCTCCGCCCCCCTATAAACTTATAAAGAGTAAGTTCCTGAATCTGAGCACTGAGTTGTTGATCCTTGTTCACAAACTTGATAAGTATAAGTTACGCCCGATGAAACATTTTTATCATTCCATGCACCGTCATTTCTCGTTCTTGAAACAAGTGACCCATTTTTATAAACATCAACTTTATTACCTGAAGCACCTGACCAGTAGACTAAAATCTTATTGCCACGTCTATTTTCACCAATTGTCATAGTAATTGAAGAACTAACTGGTTCAGTGACTGAGATTGATTGAGTTTGATTATCAGTAGCACCTTCGTTATCAGTGACTGTTAAAGTAACAGAATAAGAACCCGCTGAACCAAATGTATTATTAGCTGTTGATCCAGAAGCACCAAATGACCAAGAATAACTACTAATAGAACCATCACTATCCGAACTACCTGAACCATCAAAACTACAGGCTAAATCATTACAAGTATAACTAAATGATGCATTTGGAGCTTGATTCGTCGGTGGATTTCCACCACCGCCTCCAACAGCAGCAAGAGCAGCTGCAGCATCTAACATGCCATCACCACAAGTATTAGTTGAGCAACTAGAACCATTTGGAAATGCTCTAGAACTATCTTTTAATATGGTTTCAACTTCATCAGGAGTTAAGTTTGGATCAACAGAATACATTAATGCAGCAACACCTGCAACACGAGGCGTAGCCATCGATGTACCTGAATAATAAACATAAGTTTCTGCACCTGGAACAGTTGTTCCATCATTCAGTAATGAGGCAACTCCTTCTTGACCAGCTTCGCCACCTGGACCTGCTAAATCAACTAAATTACCATAATTTGAATAACTTGCTCTGTCA
>JBGCFT010000036.1:0-49662 GCA_045107085.1 Marinicellaceae bacterium
AGGTGAAGACAGCGAAAATCGTAGAAGATTTGATCCAGTTAAAGCCATTAAAGAAATTCAAGAGGCTGGTTTTATTCTGGTTGATTTTTCTGATATGCATTACCGTTTAGATGATGAATTACGATATGAAGTCGGCAGAAAATCTGTAACAGGAAACACAGATAGATGGACGATGAAATTCAAAAAAGTTAAGAAATAACTCCTATTGCTAAAAGAAATTGTGTGACGATACAAGCATTGTTTCGTCACACAAATTTAAGTTTTTTTATATAACTAACAGTTCTTTTATAAGGGCATTGCTTCCATACCACTTTCAAAAATCAAATCCAGAAAGAATTCAGCATCCATTTCAAATGCGCCTTGGTCATAGTTTTCGCTATCATTCGGACGTGTATTCCCATCAATGTCAATTAACGAACCAAATGAACAACGATCAATACTTGGAGAATTTGCGGCCAATCGGTAGTCTCCTCTGGAGTTACTAAAAAACTGAGGATCACCAAGATCAATACCAAAAGATTGTCCACCTATTTCAGCTGGCTCTGAATTGTTACATAAACTGATAAATGAGACGTCATTGCCTACAAATGAACCCGCTGTATTTTGTTGAAGAATACTATTTTGGACAATTAAAGTCGCACCATCTTCATCCATCTGTATGGGTTTACCTGTGTTGCTAGCAACGGTTGATGAATTGAGTTCTACAATGCTATTGCCATTGACCTTAATCAGTGGCATTTCATCGAAAAAGCCTACATTTTCAGTCATGATCAAGTTTTCCATTGTTACTTCAATATCTCCATCAATATTCTCCAAGTCAAACTGAATGACAGAAGCAGGATCTGTTGGTGGTGGTGGGCCAAAAGATATTGTTTGATTGTTGTTTAAAGCCAGACCATTTAAATTGATTCCTTGATCACTGGTAACACCACTGACCATGATTGCCGTCCCAAAAATAGCATTATTGGAAGATATTTCACTACAATATTCGTTTGCTTGCAATTCAGATGGCAGGCATTGACCAGAAACATTTCCATAATCTGAAGTGATAGATAAAGCATTATTCATATTGCCTTCAAAAAATATTCCTCCACCCATATCGTGGCTTATATTTTCGTTTATTTTTGTATTAATGATACTGAGATTAGAGTTAATTGATTTTATTCCACCTCCTCCATATATACCTGATACCACAACAAATGTATCAAAGTTTTCATTTTGTGTGATTTCAGAATTTTTAATTAATATATTACTGTTCTCCTCTACAAAAATCCCACCACCTTCAAAACCTGCATCATTTTGTGTGACAATTGATTCATCAATGATGACATTGCTCATATAAATTTGAATCGCACCTCCATTACGTGCCGAAATATTGTTATTGAAATTTGATCCTAAAATTTTTGCATCCGATATTTCACTTAAGAACAGTGCTGCGCCTCCCATTCTTTCATCATCACTATTTGTTGAATTATTAAAAAATTGAGAATTGATAATATTAACATCATCAGAATTTTTGCTCATATCAAATAAAAAGACACCACCACCACTGCTACTGGCGACATTACTAGAAATAGTCGAGTTTTCAATTAAAATTAATCCATTTTCTTGGTAAATTCCGCCTCCTAATGAAATGGAAGAATCTAAAACACTGTTTGCCGTAATACTTGAATCCATAATTTCTACACGAGTTACATTATTTGATGTAGTATAGATCCCACCCCCACTTTGGTCTGCTTGATTATTGGCAATTTGTGAAGCATCAGATATCAATAGACTTTGACAACTCACACACCTTATACCACCGCCTGTTGTGCTAGAAGAATTGAATCGTATATTGCTGCTCTGAATAGTTAAAGGAGATTCTGTTAAAACTCCACCGCCTGAAACAGCAGAATTGTTAACAATATCACTTCCATTGATAATACTAAGCATTGTTTTATTATCGATGTTAAGTATTCCACCTCCAACAACTCTGGCTGTATTTGAAATAATCGTGCTGCCATTAACAACGACTTCTCCAGGCCCTATTAAATACAATCCTCCTCCACCAACATTTCCTGAAAAACCTGTGGTTTCATTATTTTCAAGTCTGGCATCATTAATGCTAATATCACTGCTATCAGAATATATACCGCCACCATTAAAATTTACGGTATTATCATTTATAGTAGAATCATTAATTTCAAGTGTTGAATCAGATACAAATATTCCTCCGCCAAAGTTATCTGATTGATTGTTTTGAATTTGGCTATTGAAACTATTGATAGTAACATTTGAATTTTCAGCATAGACTCCTCCACCATTGTTAGATGCCATATTGCCTTCATTTTCATTGAGTAAACCAATAGATCCCTCGGTTATCAATAAAGTTGAATCATATAATGCGACACCACCACCATCGCCTGATACAACTGTGCCTCCATATATTGCAGAGCCATTGGTTAATATAAGTTGGCTCACCTCCTCGTTAGTTTCTGAAGTAACATAGATATTTCCACCTGCACTAAGTGCTGATCCATTTGATACATTCGAGTTATTTAAAAGCACACTACTACCACCAGAGATTGCCATAATACCCCCATTTACAGCTGAAGCATTGGTTAAATTAATGTTGATAAAGGTGACCCGAGAAGCATTGGTAATTTTCGCCAATCCACCATTGGCATCAAATGATTGTCCTGATCCATTAATGGTGACTTCAGCATCAAAACCTATTTCACAGCCAGTTTGACCAGGGCCTCCCCTACTGGCAACCAATCTAAGATCTTTAGAAATCTCGCCTAATAATTCATTATATGTACCCTCTCTAATATTTACTGTGTCATTAGGTTGTGCCGCAGCAATAGCATCAACAATTGTATTAAAACTACAAGCGCTTCCATTCAAACCTGCTATCGATAAACCAAAATTTGATTTATCCGTATTTGCAAAGATTGAGAAGCTGGCACAAAGAAGAAGTGAGATTATTATTTTACTGGGTGTTTTCATAATATGTACTCTTGGAGAAATTTAAAAATTTAATGGGCTTTCTAACATTTTATCATATAGGATACAAAATGATATTATCGGAATTATATCACATATTAGAATTTAGAGATTATTACCTACAGCAGGTTTCATAAGAGTTGTTAAAATAATTCATTGATTTCATTGTTGATTATTCATTTCAAGTTTTACTATTTTGGTGTTTTATGCTTGTGATTAATCGACTTCTGCTCTCCTGGTTTTGAAAAATAAACTGCATCACTCACTTTTAATGCCTCAGGCACTCTGACAGGAACATGAATACCAATTGAATTTTCAGTATTGATGTGTTCTTCTAATATTACTGGACCTTCTTTACTGATAAAAAACCAATAAGGAGGAAAAGCAGTATTGGTTTGGTTCTTTAACCAATGGTCTTTGTAAGGAATGAAGTGTTCATCATTTGGATCAGCATCTCCCATATGCATGATAGTAACATCGTGGGCTAATGTGACTCGATAGACTAAGTTGGAGACATTTGCACGAGATGGCCAACCAGCATGTGGAATGCGAACTACCTCTATTAATAAGTCTTCTATCGTTAGGGTTTGGGCTTTATCGCCTTTTTGTAAAGCAATGCCAGTCATTTGTTTTTTGACTTTATCACTGTTGTCCAAAGCTAATATCATATCAATGGCTTGTGTGGGAGCAATTAAATCAGCCTCGGGATTATGCTTTAAAAACTTTAAAACATCTTCAGCAGAAAAATGATCTCCATGAGCATGACTGATAAAGATAGCATCTATGCCATCATAGGGTTTTTGGCCAGAAAAAATAGCTTCTCTTGTTTCATCAGAGACCATCTGATAAATGTTATAATCATTATGAAAAAAAGGATCGAAGACAATTTTAGTCTCATCATTTACTACCATAACGCCTTCATTTCCTAAATAAGTGGCTGTTGATGATTTTTCATGGGCAGTAATAAGTGAACTCATGACTAAAAATAGAAGAATAAAGTATTGCATTTTCATTGTTGATTTGATGACTTGGATTGAATTTTATTGTAGCATAAAGCTGAATTAAATAACGACCAAAACATGTCACTGACTAGATTGCAACAAAAAGAAAAAACAAGACGGGCCATCATTGATGCCGCAATAAGTGAATTAAGTGACAGTCAAAGTTTTGCAACTTTAAGTTTAAGAGAAGTCGCAAGAAAGGCTGGCATTGCACCCAATTCTTTCTATCGGCACTTTAAAGACATGGAAGAACTGGGATTAACTTTAGTTGATGAATCTGGTTTAACACTCAGACAGTTAATGCGTAAAGCGCGTCAAAGATTTAAAAAAAATGGCAGTGTAATCGTTACCTCAGTAAAAACATTTTTTGAATTTACCGAAACCAATGCCAATATTTTAAGGCTATTATTTCATGAGCGTTCAGGAACAACCCGTGCATTACGTCATGCTGTGGCACGAGAAATTCAATATTTCATAGTTGAATTAACTGATTATATTCAATCAATTGGTTATGAAAAAGAATTGGCGTATACACAAGCTGAAGCAATGGTAGCCATAATTTTTAATGCTGGCGCAGAATCTTTAGCTGCCAAACCTCAACAACGAGCACAATTAGAACAAAGAGCCATAGAACAATTACGGTTAATCGCAGTTGGTGCCCGTATTATGTATCTCGATACTGATAATAATGAAAACTAACAGCTTTGCTTTATTTTTTAATCACTGTTGGTTTTATTAAATGAGCAAAGTAAACTGCATTAATTAACCATTTCTGCGTGCCTAACCAATAGCCTCTGAAATTAGGATTAAATCCAAATTTAATGATGCTACCTTGACCAATTTTATCCGCAATAACAAGTGGATTATCATTGAATAACTTTATTTTTTCCTCAGAAACATAACCTGCAGCCAAGGCCTTTTTATCTGCTCTCAAGGGAGTTGAATAAGGACTAATAGAAGGATTTAAACGGTTATTGCCTTTAAGTAAAACAAATTGTTTTTGTTGGTACATGCCATAAGCCAAGGGATGTGATAAGTCTGCATTGGCTGCAATAATAGCTCCTCCAATGGTATTTTGGGCTAAGTCTTGGTCATAACTTTCATATGATTTAGATTGAACAATTTCTTTTATTTCAGTTTGCTTTTCATATCCTTGCAATTGTGTTTCAGCCCAATGAGCTGATTGTTGAAAACTAATCACATGCCCACCTAGTTTCACCCATTTTGATATCTTTTCTATAACAGGATCTTCTTTTTTAAAATATTCACCAGAAGGTAAAATTATATGCGTATATTGATTTAAGGATATTTTTTTGAGTTGTTCTTTGGTGATTTTTGTTAAAGGTAAGCCCACATCTGTATCGAATAAATGCCAAATACTACCAGCTTGATATGAATTAATGCCTTCGCCAAAAAGTAATAAGGGTTTGGGTTGAATACTGGATGAAATAGAAGGAGAACCCAAATCAACGCCCTCATCATTTAAACCTTTTGTTAATGCATGGCTTTTAATCTGAAAAAATTCAGATACGTTGGCCATCGCTTTTAAAACTTCAGACCTGTTTTCACTATTAGAATCAATAATAATGGTTCCAGGATTAAATAGGGTTTTTTTCTTATCTCGATTTATTGTGAACGGTTTTGTAGTAATTTTAGTTGTTATATTGCGACTCTGAAGATAGTTTAAACCTGCGGGTGCATTGCCTTCACTCCAATTAAATGCATAGGCTATAGCATTCACATCATAATCATTTTGAACAGCATTAATACTGATTGACTCTGTGGCTGGACTTTCTTTAATTGTGGCATATTTTAATCCCCATGCCATGGCCAAATTCCATGATGAAACATCATAAAAAGTATTGTCTCGAAAGGATGTATCAGAACTAAACAATGATTTAATTAAAGTAAATTGTGGTTGTTCAACAGGAATATACAGAGATGATTTTGCTGGAAAATTTTGGCCATCAACTGTCACATCAGATTTAAGTTGTTTGAATTCAATCTGGTGTAATGATAGAAAATCTTTCAACTTAATTGCCTTTGTCTTATCCATTGATAAATCAAAGACGTATCCTTTGAATTTTTCTTTTCTGGCTTGTTCTTTGGCTAGTATAAAAAAATTATTTTTATACTCTAATAATTCAGCTTTCATGTCAAAGGCTCCCACCAAAGTTGACATCGCTGTTCTGAACTGGTTATCTATTCCTTCAACCAATGTTCTCATGCCCTCTTTTGTTTTGAGGAAACCACCTTTGGCACTGGCTTGTTCAAATAATATACCAACAGACCCATGTAAATCTGGATAGGTAGAACCTTTGCCTGGATAAAAGTCATCAAAACTTTCTTTCGTATAAAAGCGCATGCCTTTTTCAGATAAGGTTTGAGCATGGTAATCACCTATTCTGTTAGTGAATTCTATATTTTTTTTAGGAATGAGCGGATTAGTTCGTTCTAATATTCCAGGTTGAAAGAAAAAGCTATTATGACTTCCCATTTCATGGTGATCGCCAATAACATGTGGTTGCCATTTATGGAATTGCTTAATACGTGCACGTGATTCAGTTTGAGAAAGTAACAACCAATCACGGTTTAAATCAAACCAGTAATGATTGGTTCTGCCATTTGGTATTTGTTCTTGGTGAGCGCTATCATTGCTGTCTTTGTTATCTATCATGCCACGCATTGAGTTAACATCAGTTACAAAACGATCATAGCCATCAGGATTAATGGTTGGATCAATAATAATCACAGTTTCATTCAATATCTTGTCTATTAAATCTGAATAGCCAGCCACTAAATTGTATGCATAAATAATACTAGCATTGGCTCCACTGGCTTCATTTCCATGCACTGAAAAGCCATTCCAAACCTTTAATATATTTTTATCTTTAACAAGCGCATCAAGATTTTCCATGTTTTTATCAGAACTTATAAACAACAACACCAATCTGCGGCCTTCATTAGTCATGCCATATTCAACTAGACGAGCTCTTGAGGATGAAGCAGCAATGACACTTAAATAATGGATAATCTGATCATGTCTGTAGTGGCGTTCACCCACTTCAATACCTGTAACTGCTTTGGGAGTAGGAATTGATATATCATAGCGGGTGTTTTCTGGAAGGTAATCTTCAAGGACAACGGCATTCACTGAAAAATTTAATAAAGTGAGAAGAATGAGTTTTTTGATCATATAAATAATTGAGGCTGTAAATTTAGTGATTATACATGAGTCAAAATGATAACCATCAAGAAGGAGTAAAATGAGAAAAAAAAGTGGTTCCGGGGAAAGAGTTGTTAAGGGAGGATAATAAAACCCCGGAACCAAGGGGGAGAGTAAATGAAAAAAATAAATTATTTAACAGTATTAAATTGTTTATTTACCTGCTTGGACTGTCTCCGAATCAGTTAGTTCAGATTTATTTTTATTTTGTTCATCATATGGCCAATCTCTAAAAGGAAATGGCTTTTGATTGGTTTGAAAAGACAGATATTTAATCATATCAAATAAAAATAATCCGATTTCTTTATTGAATCCTTTCAAGTTGTTATTAACTTGTCCGGTAATTAATAAGAAACCAAATTGAATCAATACAACGAAAGCAAATACCCATAATGTAACCCAACCAATAAAAGCAAATAAAATGGTATAGAAAATACGACTAAATGTTTCTGAATTTTTTTCAGATTTTTTAGATTCATTATTATTGCTGCTTTCTTCTTGTGATTCTGCCACTTCTACCTCAATTGCATCGTCATTTGTTTTTTCTTGTGTCATGTGAAATACCTCGGTGTAATATGAATTAACTTCTAATTATAATAGCAAAATTTAATAATATTAGACAGTGCCATTGGTCATGAGAATTTTTCTAATAGAATCAATATTGAGATAACCAACTGATTAAGCATGATACATTAATCTACGATTCTATCTAAAAAACGATAAGAAATGGCTTCCAACAAATGCTCTTTTTCTATGACCTTAGAGCTTGCTAAATCTGCAACAGTGCGAGAAATTTTCAAAATTCGATGATAAGCTCTGGCTGAAAGTTTTAACTTCTCAACAATTTTTTCTAATAATTCAAGGTTTGACTCTGACACATTCAGGTAACTTTCTAATTCTTTATTATCTAACTGCGCATTTGTTTTACCTTGATTTCTTGATAATTGAACTTCTCTTGCAACAGAAACACGTTGTTTAACTATTATGCTGGTTTCATTATTGGTACTCATGGTTCTTAATTCTTTATAAGCCAATCGTGAGACCTCAACATGCATATCAATTCTGTCTAATAAAGGACCTGAAATCTTGGCTCGATAGCGCTCTATCTGAGATTGAGAGCAAATACAGTTTCGTTCTTTGTCTCCCAAATATCCACAAGGACATGGATTCATGGCTGCTATCAGTTGAAATTGAGCTGGGAATATCGCTTGTCTGGCTGCTCGTGATATAGTAATTTCTCCAGACTCCAATGGTTCTCTTAAAACCTCTAAAACATGACGAGAAAACTCGGGCAATTCGTCTAAAAAAAGCAAACCAAAATGTGCTCTTGATATATCACCAGGTTTAGGATTAGATCCACCTCCGACCAATGCCACAGCTGATGCGGTATGATGAGGCGATTCAAAAGGCGGTCTGTGCCAATTATTGATATCGAATCCTTTACCACTGATTGACGCTATGGCTGCAGTTTCTATTGCTTGAGCTTCAGTTAAAGGAGGCAATATACCTATCATACGGCTTGCTAACATAGTTTTGCCTGTGCCAGGTGGACCAATAAAAAGTAAATTATGACCGCCACAAGCAGCAATTTCCAATGCTCTTTTGGCATTCAATTGGCCTTTAACTTCAGATAAATCAGATATTTTAATTGTTTTATTATTGGTCACTTTTCTGGCTGTATCTAAATCTTTCATTTGATTTAACCAAGCACAAACGTCCAATAAGTTATCTGCCGTCTTACATACAACTGAGGAAATCAATGCCGCTTCAGCGCCATTTTCCTTAGGCACAACCAAAACCCGATTGGCCTCAGATGTTTTAATAGCCACAGGCAATACTCCAGTCACCGCATGCAGATCTCCACCCAACGATAGTTCGCCAATGAACTCCGTTTCTGTCAATCGATCGCTTGAGACCTGTTGAGAAGCTGCCAATATTCCGATTGCAATCGGCAAATCAAAACGCCCGCCCTCTTTGGGCAAATCTGCTGGTGATAAATTAATGGTAATGCGTTGTTTTGGAAACTCAAGGTTGGTATTGATAATCGCAGCACGAACCCTGTCCTTACTCTCTTTTACCGCCGTTTCTGGCAAACCCACGATCGACAGCCCAGGTAAACCTCGAGACAAATGCACCTCAACTCGTACCAAAGGCGCATCAATTCCATTTTGTGCGCGCGAATAGACTATGGCTAATTTTGACATCCTTGTTATTCTCCAGATTCATTAGTATTATAAATGAGGTATTCTAATGATTTTTTTATGATACGTATGTGGCATGATTCCTAAATCCTTGTAGGAAATTGCATACTATTGTTGAGATTATACGAAGAAAAGTAGTTTGACCCGCTTTTTTTCCTTGGGAAAAGCAGCTGGTGATAAATTAATGGTAATGCGTTGTTTAGGAAATTCTAAATTAGTATTTAAAATAGCAGCTCTGACTCTGTCCTTACTTTACTTAACAGCCGTTTCAGGTAAACCGACAATCGATAGACTTGCTAATCCACGAGACAAATGAACTTCTATTCGCACCAAAGGTGCGTCAATTCCATTTTGCGCACGCGAATAGACTATGACTAGTTTTGATATCCTGGTTTAACTCTTGAGGTCATATATTAGAAATTAGGTATTACAGTGATTGTTGAATGAGTATTATGTAGATTAATATCTATACTCTTGTAGGAAATGACATAATTTACAAAAATTTTGAAAAAGAAAATTAATTTAATAAAAAATAATGCTAATCATTCGGCTCTTGCCATTATTTTATGACCAGCATTAAATTTTAAGATACTTATTATTTTTATGGGTTTGTCTGAGATTTTGATCGGTTTAAACCAAATCCATAGATAACAATCATGAGTAATAACAGACTTATCCAACTCAAACTTGGAATGACTTGAATAGGGCCATTGATGCCAGATGATGCTGTGTTATTATTTGTATTATCTAGTTCATCAGCACTTGCTGTGGCTACAAATTCAATGCGACCAAAACCTGAAACTGTCATTTCAACATTACAAAAATCAGAACTTCCTGTTGAAAGTGTTCCAACATCCCAAGTCAGAGTAGATCCAGACACAGTCGCACCACAATTATTTGAGACATAGTCTAGCTCTCTGGGAATGGTGCTGATTACTCTTGTATTGGTGGCATCTTGAGGCCCATTATTTGTCAAGGATTGAGAAAAAGTGACAGAGTCTCCATCATCAAGGATACCATTGGCATTATTTGTCACAGACAACTGGAGATTGGCGGTAGGCAAACCTGAAATCCACTCAACTGTATCAATGGCTACATAATTTGAATTTGCGCCACCAATGCCACCTTCCGTCACATAATAGACCAAAGCTAATCTTCCTGTATCATTAATTTGACTGGAAAATTGTGTCCAATCTTCTGGATAACCGCCGTTTGCTAAGTCAGGGTTTATTTCTTGTAAAGTGGTTGAAAAGTCGCCAAAGCCATTGATACAATCTCCTGTATTAATGCCACCAGTTGGACTATGTACTAGTAATAATCTGTCAGGAAAATTGCTGTTTAGAGAGGTTCTGGTCCAAAAGCTCATGCTTTGTAAAAAACCCAAATCTGGTAAAATCAAATAATTACATATATCTGAACCTGCTGTGCTGTTAAAGTTAGCAGCAATGTAAGAGTCTTCAGGCCCCATGTGTGCTGATAGGATATCTGTTGTCCCTTGAAACCAGCTGTTTGTTCCAATTGGATTAGATTGGTTATCAATCACCCAACCAGGAAGAAAGTTAATGTCTTCAAATCCTTGAACAGGAAGACCAGAAGTACTATTAGCAATAGGCAATACAGTATCCTGAATAAAGCCATCCTTAGCTAAATTGTATTGGGCCATTGCGGCACTTGAAAGCATCATTAATGGTATTATCATTTTTTTAAACATTTTTTCTCTCTTTGCAAATTTTTCAGATTGTTATTTATTTAATTTTGAAGACTTTCAAAGCCATCTTTAAATATGAGCTCATTGATACCATCACAGTTAACAAACACATTTGTGATATCTGTGCCATCAAGTAAACCAATGTTTGATTTAATGGTACATCTTAGGCCATCACTGCCTGTTTGTTTCAATATACTCACATTGTAGCTTTCCAAATCATCAAGTGGAGTGGAGAATACGAACGCTCCATTTTCACTCAGTACCAAATCATCAGTAGCATTATTTTGTATGGTGACCGTGTCTCCATCGAGTAAACCTGTGAGTTGACCGCCAATAAAGAATTGATCGATACTACAGACTACTTCAACATCTACAATATCTTGCCCATCTAAATTTCCAGAACCATTATTAACATTACAGGTCTGACTTGGTTGACTTGTATCTTCCGTGACGGTTACTGAATAAGCTGATAAATCAAGCAATGCGCTATTAAACACAAAAGTTGAATTTGTATCAATTAATAAAGTTTCAGAACCATTATTGAGCGATAAAGTAATTTCATTACCAATTTCCAAACCTGAAACCAAACCTCCAATTAAATAGCTATTGGTAATACAATCAACAGAAACGAGTACATCGTTCCCTGATATCGTTCCTGAGCCATCATTATTAGAGCCTCCAGTCACGGAACATTCTTGACTGGGTTGCATAGGCTGTGCGTTAACAACCACTGCATAATTTAGACCATCTTCAATTGGCATTGGGAAATTAAATGAACCATTGTTCGCAATAGGTAAACTTTGACCATTGGTACTGAGTTCTATTGTATTAGCAGGATCTAATCCCGTAACCTCTACATTTAATGCAAATGCATCGATGGCACAATTAATGTCTATATTTGTGACATTGCCTGCTGTGATCATTCCTGTTTGATTGCTCAACATACAGGTCTGCATCACTGGTCCGCCTGGTTGAGTCACAATATTAACCGTATATTGTGCTGCGGCATCGTATTCTGTCATGAAACTATAAACCCCGTTGGATAAGGTTAATTGCTGAGATCCATCAGAAATGACAACCATTTCACCTCCTGTTAATCCCGCAACTGTTCCTCCAATAATGGCTCTAACATTGACCGTTCTATCAATACTGTTACTGTTTCCATTTGCATCGGTGACAGAATAATTAACCGTATAAACACCTGCTAAACTTGTGTCAACAGGATTGGTGGGAATAATTTGATTGGTTAAGTCTCCATCGACCAAATCATTGGCTGTCGCTCCTGCATCAATGTAGGTGTCACCAACTAACAGATCTATAACTGCCGATCCATTTAATATAAGATCAGGTGGCGTTGAATCAAATATAGTAATTGTTTGAGTATCTGTACTCACATTTCCAGCAGAATCTGCATCGGTCGTCCATGTCACAACAGTTGTGCCCACTGTGAAGGGTCCTGTGTTATCTGCAGTAGCAGTTAATCCCATGTCTCTAAGATCTGAAACAGTGGGCATACCCAAAGCAACTGGTGTAGTTAACCCTGTAGCTTCTGTACTGATATCAGCTGGAGCAAGAATTGTCGGCGGGGCATCTACAATGACTAATCTTGTGACTTCAACCGCTGCATTCATGGCAGAATCCATGACATTATATGTCACTGTATAATCAGCATCTGTATTGATATCAACTGGATTAACAGTATCAATATCATTTGTTAAGTCACCATCAACAATATCACTGGCCGTGGCACCTGCATCAGAATAGGCATCACCTAGTCTGACAACAACTGTTGGTTGTCCCAAAAGTGTAATAACTGGCAACGAGTTATCCGTTATGGTTACCATCTGTTGGGCTGTGCTAATATTTCCTGAAGAATCAGGATCACTGGTCCAAGTTACTGTAAATGAACCGACAGCAAATGGTCCAAGGTTATCTGGTGTGGCCGTTAATCCCATGTCCCTGTCGTCTGTTACTATTGCCATACCCAGCATCACTGGCGTTAGATTGGCAGTCGCTTCCATATTAATGTCTGCAGGAGCCGTTACAACAGGCGGAGGATCACTGTCTAATGTATCAGATGCTGTTCCACTGTTACCAGAGGATGATGTGAGGTCTCCCGTGGTATTAACAAGTAAACCACTTGCTGTTGCTTGCATATCAACTGTGATAGAACAACTGGATTGCGCATCAACTGTTCCACCTGTTAATGAAACAGTAGTTGTAGTATCAACTGCAGTGACTGTGCCGTTACAGCTATTGCTTAAATTACTTGGACTGGCAATAACTAAACCAGCTGGTAAAGCATTACTAAAATCAAGTGTTGTGACATCAAAAGGTGAAGTGCTGTTATTAATGCTATAAGTGACTGTGGTTATTCCATTAAGCCCAACTGTACTTGGTGAAAACGACAGCGTAAACTCAGGTGCTTGAGCAACTAAACTAAATTGAGTCGGATCGTCTTCGCCCATACCATCTGATAAATTATCACCGCTGGGATCAGGGTCTGTGCCTGAATCAGACAAATCCATTAATACAGGTGAATTAACACTTAACAAGGCTTGATTGCTATAAACACCAAAACCGGAACCCAAATCTGCAGCTTGATCCACCCGAACACTAAAGTTAACTTCCACTATGGTACTAGCAGGCATTGATCCAGGATTGTTAGGGTCTAATACAAAAGTGTCCGAAGAACCATTAAAGTTACTGTTACCTGATAGTCCACGACCATCTCCTTGAATTTCTGGGGTCTTAGTGACAGTATAATTGCCTGCGCCAAAGACAGTATCAAGATCATCATTTATTTGAATACCATTAATAGCGACCAAACCGAGGTTCTCAATAAACAAGGTTACATCAAATGTACTTTGAGAAGAATCAAGCGGATCAAGTGTGACTGTTTTTGCCAATCCAGCACTGCTAAAACCGACACTAAACAATGATAGATCAGATTCGCCTTCATCATTGGCTAAATTATTTCCATTAGGATCTGGATCAGTGCCATCATCTGATACATCAACGGCCACGGTACCTAAAGGGGCAGTACCTTGGACGTTTGATTGGAGGCTGTATTGACCAAAACCTAAGCCTACATCTTGAATATTAGTTACATCAATAACCAATTGTATTTGTGCCGTATCAATAGTGGCAAGACTAGATCCAGCTGAAATTATCGCAGAATCGCCACTTCCATTAAAACCACCATTTAAAGTCAAAGTTCCTGGATCATCTATAAATACTGGTGCCGTATTAATGGAGTAATTTCCTGCACCAAAAACAACATTTAAATCAATTGGTAATGTAATATTATTTAAAGTGGATGCTCCGAAGTTTTCTAGGTATAAATCAACAGTCACTAGTGAACCAGAAACATTCACATCAGTTGCTAATCCAGCAATTGCCTCATCTCCAATAATAATTCTCGTTTCATCATTTTCGCCCGTTTCATCAGCATTCCCATTACCATTTGGATCTGGATCTATGCCATCGTCGGAAATATCAGAAACTGGACTTCCGGATGGTGTTGTTGCGTTAACCATTACTCCATTTAAATAAACTCCTAATCCGTTGCCTTGATCAGATTCTGTCGTAACATTGACAACCACTCTAAATGTTTCAGATTCTCCTGGTCTTAAAAATCCACCAACTAAGATGAAGTCAAAAACACTAAATCCAAAATATTGAAAATTATAGGTCAAAGTTTCAGCTCCAGAAATACGCGTAGCTTGTGTTGTCACACTGTAATTTCCACTTCCAAAAACAGGGTTGAGTGGGTTTTCCATAGTGATATTAGTTAACGTACTGTCGCCTAAATTTTCGACTGTAAAATCCATGTTCACCTGTGTACCAACTACTGTTGCTTTATAGGCTATACCAATTTGTGGATTAACTTCAATAATCGATACCGTTGGATCATTTTCGCCAGCTTCAGTAGGGTCGTCATTGCCATTGGGATCAGGATTGGTGCCCTCATCAGAAACATCTGCAACAATGACAGAATTTGGCAATGTACCAGAAGCTGAGACTTGATTATTATATATGCCAAATCCATTGCCTTGATCAGACTCTGTATCAACCTGAACAACAAATTGTATTTGAGCCGTATCATTTGCACTGAAAGTACTTGAAGGATCTAATATATCAATGTCAGTAGATCCATCAAAGTTTGCATTGAGTACCAAAGTGCCTGGATCATCAATAAAACTAGGTGGCGTTGTGATTTGATAATTTCCTGCACCAAACGCATCATCTAATGACTCAATCAGACTTAGCGAGCTCAAGGTATCACTACCAAAACTTTCTAGATAGATATCGTAAGTTATGACATTGCCAGCAATAGCTGCATCAAGTGCAACGCCTAACAGTGTTGAGGCACTAATTATTATAGATGTCGCATCGTTCTCTCCTGCTTCAGTTGGATCACTGTTTCCATTAGGATCAGCGTCTGTTCCAAAATCAGAAACGTCTGTCAAAATTTGCCCTTGACTGCCAACTCCTCCTATAATGCCTTGCAATTCATATACGCCAATACCTAAACCAACATTAGCTACAACACTGACTTCAACAACCATTTGAATTTGAGCCGTGTCACCAGGGAATAAAGAACTCATTGTTAAATCTATTAAATCCTTATCTAAAGTACCATCAAATTCAGAGTTCAATAACAAAGTTCCAGGATCATCAACTAAAAATGGTGCTGTAGTAATGGTGTAATTGCCTTCTCCAAAAACCTCATCAAGATTTTGCAACATTTGCAATTGTTCAATTTCAATGTTACCAAAATTCTCAAAGTAATAATCTAAGGTCACTAAATTGCCAGTAACATTGGCATCAATAGCAGATCCAATCACAGCAATTTGATTGGCATTTATCACAGTCGGGTCCATTTCATTTGGATTATTATCACCATTAGAATCGGGATCATTGCCTTCGTGAGAGACATCAACCACAGGATTAGCTTCAGGATCAGTAGCTATTACTGTGACTTGGTTTTCATAGATGCCTACACCCAATCCTTGATCAGTTAAGTTATCCAAAAGATGCCTTATCCTAAACTTGACCGTTTGAGCCGGAGCGATTGAACCACCGGTTACCATAGTGGTATTGGATGAACCATCAAACGTTGAGTTATAAGTGAGGGAATTAATGCCTCCAGTAAATTCAGGATCTAGCGTATGAAAATAATTTCCAGCACCATAAACTGCATTTAAATCATCGCTAACGCTAATATTTGAAAGAACTTGATTGCCAAAATTGGTTATTGTGAACTCAAATTCAATGCTATTAAATCCGCCTTGGATCCCAAGATTAATAAATTCTTTAGAGATACCAATACGACTGATGGGTGCAATAATAAATGCAGTAGCATCATTCTCACCTGCTTGATTGGCATTGTCATCAGCGTTTGGATCTGGATCAGTTCCATCATCTGATGCATCAACAACATTTGTTCCGATTTGAGTAATAGCTGAAACCATCGCTTGATTGCTATATTGCCCCAATCCAGAACCCACATCTGCTAAATTGATCACACTGACAATAAATTGTATTTGAGCCGTATCGCCAATATTGATACTACTGTTTGTAGAATCTAATAACTCCGTATCAAAATTACCATCAAAGTTTGGATTAATTGTTATCGTTCCTGGATCATCAATCAAAGTTGGTGCGATACTGACAAAATAATTACCCAGTCCAAATGTAGCACTTAAATCGTCAGTAATTGAAACATTTAACAATTCTGTGTTGCCTAAATTTTCTAAATACAAATCAAAAACGACATCACTTGACATGACTGTCGCTGTTTTCGCCAAGCCAATACTTGGCTCTTGACCGATGGCAAATAATGTAGGGTCGTCTTCATTGGTATCACTGGCATTATTGTTGTTATTTGCATCAACAACCATGCCACTATCTGATAAATCTGTATCTAAATTACCGAAAGCAGTATTGCCTATTATTTCAGCTTGATTACTATAAACTCCTAAACCATTACCTAAATCAACTTCATTATTTACTGTTACTTGTAATTGAATTTGAGCTGTATCACTCACAACCAGTGAGCTACCAGTATCTAATAAATTGGTTTGACTCGAACCATCATAAGAAGGATTAATCACCATTGTAAAAGGATCGTCAATAAATACAGGTGCTGAATTTATCGTATAATTTCCGATTCCAAAAGTATTGTCCAAATCATCTGTTAAACTGATTTGAAACATTTCACGGTTACCGAGGTTTTCAATGTAAAAATCAAAAATTACGTTATTGCCAGATACCGTGGCATTTTTAGCTAACCCTAAAGCTGGATTTTGCAAAAGATCGATTCGAGTTGGGATGTCTTCATCCGGTATGTTGTTACCATCTGGGTCTGGGTCTGTACCGTTGGTTGAATCATCTCCGCTATCAAAAAATTCGTAAACATAAAAGACAAAAGCAGTGTTATCAAAAACACCTACACCAGAACCTTGATCAGTTACTGTTGTAATTTCTACACTGATATCTATTTGAGCTGTTGCAAAAGGGGCCAATGTGCCAGTTGCGATGAAATCATTTGAAGAACTGCCATCATAAGATAAATCTAAAGTAAGACCTGATCCTGAAACAATGGATCGATTAGTCACGTTATAATTGCCTGCTCCAAACACAACATCTAAATCATCAGATAGAGTAATACTCGCTTCTTCATTGATAAAGTTTTCTAAATATAAAGAATATTCAACATTTCGACCCAAATTACTTCCTTGCTTGGCTAAGCCGACCACACCCATTGCTTGGGTAGTCATCATTAATAATAAAAAATAGAGAATATGTTGGGGTTTTAGTGTTTTTGTTATCATTTTTATCTGCATGTTTTTGTTGTTTATGTTTTATCAAATTCTTTGCAAAAATTCAATCTTTAACAACATCATAATTAAAACATACTCAATCGCTTTGACATGGCAATATTCATAAAATTAGAAATGCTTTTCTTTATTTTGATTGAATTAAATATGCTCTTAATTTTTCTTGAATAACTTTTCCATAGGGCCTTAACTCAAGTGCTTTTTGCATAAGAAGTAGACTAAGTTTTAATTCACTTTTCTCGAGATTGATTGCAAAGTCTCTTAACTGATCAACATCATTTACTTTTCTTAAAAAAGCATCAACATAATCACATAAAGCACTTGTTCCCGAAAAGGCAATGAGAGCGTTATTTTTTTCATTCGATAGTTGTACTTTATTCAAACTTTCTATGCTTTTTTATAAATTTCAAGCTTGATAATTCTTCTTTCTTTTAAGATTTGAGTCAAACAATGATCCTTAACAAATTTATCCAACGATAAATAATAATGTTCTTCAAATATTGGGTCTAATGTATTTTGCGCTGTTATGAATCCTTCACGCCCATTTGACTTGATGAGTTCACCATTGGGTCTTCCTCTTAATACCAAGGATAAATACTCTTTTTCTGATCGCAACATTCTGTGCAAAACGCAGGTTGTGATTGTTGAATTATCAATCTTTGGTGTCTGTGTGTTATGGTTTTTTTTGCATTTAATGTAGAAATATTATTTCCATATTGGTCAATGTGTCTCAATTTTAAATAGTTTTCTTGTTTAAAAATAGGAACATGATATGTAAAAACATTGACCTGATTGATAATATGAGTACTGATAATTGATTTGACAATATTACTTTTTTTGTAACTAACATTTTTAAACGGTGGGGCAAAAGGAACCTCTTCTGCTTGTTGACATAACCAATAAAAAGAGGCGATATCAAATGGCTTTTGTTCTTGAATATAGTCTTGTACTTTTTTTTTATCAATATTAAACCAAAATTCATCAATATCTAAAAAAGCCACATAATCGATGATTGTTTTATCAATTTTATTAGTTAGATAAGCATAACCAATATTCTGAATTCTGGTGTTTAAACCTGGGCCAGTTTGATCAATCCAATCGATACAATAGGCCTTAACCTGTTTTTCTGTTTGGGATATTTTATTAATTATTTCTAAAGTTTTATCTGAGGTTCGATTAACACCAATATAGATTGGAGAAAAACCCATGAGTAAATGATGGTGAATCCATTCATGTATATAAGTATCTTCATCTTTGGCTACAGCAATTAATGCAACATTTGTCTTGTTTTATCTTTTTAGTATTTTTGATATAACCATATTAATAATCAAGCTAAAATAATACCAGTTTTTAAACATTTTATTTTGTTTTTGAAACTGGCCACTTCCAAATTATGTAAGTCAAAACCAAATAAAAACCATTCCACACCATCAAAAAAGCAATAAAGCTTGGCCATGTTTCAAATGTTCCTGATCCAGATGTAATCCTATTGGAAATAAAATAGTCTTAGATTTAACTAAAGCCACTGCAAAAAGCAGATGACCAATAGGTATAGTCACTGCCATTAAAATAATACCTCCTAAACTTGATAACACCTGACTATCAAGGACATGAACCAACATAAATATTATAGAAAATATGATATTTGTCATAAAAAAACTAGTTTTATCAATGGTTTTTTTAAACAAATATCCCCTATAGAGTAACTCTTCGACAACCACATTTGGAATTAAATAATATAAACCTAAAAATATTAAACCAACACTATAGTTTTCATTGTATTCAATCACTTGACCAGTAATCAGGTTTTTTAAAACAGTAGCACTTAAAAAAGCACATATACTCAAAATAACACCATAAAACAAAAACTTATAATTGTTATAAGTGAATTGCAACCCCAATTCACTCAGGTTTTTATTGTCCACTTTATACAATAGCCAAGTGACCAATAATAATATAGCCATGCCTGTAAATGGAAAGTATTTTTTTATAGGTACCAACCCTTCAATCATACCTGTTAAGACTAGAGCCACAAAAAAGACGGATACACCCAGCCCAATACGTGATGCAAATGGCGCTTTTTGCATTATTTTACTCAACATTTTTTCTCAACCAATATCGAACAATTAATAATGTGATTAATGGTGCAAAAAGACTTTTTAGAATTAAATAAAGCAAGGCTAAATATTCATTCGAAAATTGATCTTTACTTAATTCTGCAAAGATGAGTTCACCATATGGATTATTTTCATAAAACAAGCCTTGAACAAAATTATTACCCAAATGAAGGCCTAGTGGCATCATTATTGAGCGTGTTTTAACATAGACATATGCCCAAACAACACCTGTAAAACCAGTTGCTACAAATACATATAACAGAGGTATCAGCCTGAATTCACCAGGTATCATTCCATAAGAAAACCAATGATAAAATCCAAAAGATATAGCAGATAATATTATACCCATACTCATGCCATATCTTTTGATAAGTATATACAAAACCGCACCTCTAAAGATCAGGTCTTCGGTTAATGCCGATTTGAAATAATACCACAAAGAATTAATTATGGGTTTGTATTCTATAACGTCATTAAGCTGCCATTTGACATTAAGAATTAAGGACTCTAACCCTGTCATTGATAACATAGTTATTGCAATAATAACAAAACCAAAAATAAATTCACACAAGACTTTAGATAATGGACGAAGACCTAAAACCGATAAATTTTCTTTCTCCAAAAGATACAGTAAAACCCAAGAAACTAATAAAATAAACAATATACCAAGCATTTAAAACTCCAGAATAAATAAAATATGAAACACATTGATGTTCACGCTTGGAATGAATTTAGTAAAAAACCGTCTTAAAATCGTACCAAAATGTAAATTGGTACTCAATTATTGTGATTTTTTAATTTTATTTTGATATTGAAGAGGTGTCATGCCGATTTGTTTTTTAAATACTCGATTAAAGGTGGTTTTTGAATTAAACCCACAGTCAAAGGCAATGGCAAGAAAAGATGCATTACTGCTCTGTTTGTATTCTAGTTTTTTTATAACTGCATTAACCCTGTATTCATTTATGCAATCTGAAAAAGATTTCATTAAGCCCTCATTGATAATTCTAGAAACTATGTTTGGATGTAAATTAACATTTTCTGCCAATGATTTGAGTGAGAGTTCTGGATCAAGGTAAAAAAGATGAGTTTCGATTTGTTTTTTTATCCATTGTGCTTTATCTTTAAGTTCAGTATCTTGAATACCATTTATTTTTTCTGTTGTCTTTTTTGCTTTAATATTTTCTGGAAAAATGATTTCTGGTTTTGAAAAAGCTTCGATGCTTAACCAGATTGAAATGATGGCCAAAGATAAATGAAATGGATAATATTCAGTAAAACCCAGCCTATAATCAAACAAAAAATAATCAATGAAAAAATAACCCAACCACAAAGTTAATACTATCAGAAATATAGTACTAAGCCGCATTAACCAGTTCAAATTATAACGGTGATCATGGCTAAAATTATTTTTAACCCATTGATGGTATTTTTGAATTCTTACTCTGGCCATCACACTGTATATCAACAATGAAACTATAGCCAGTGCACTAATGATTGGGTCTATCGTTAAAAATAGTGGCGTTTCAAAATACGCTAAACCCAAAGGCAATCCTTGAAATACTTCAATCAGAAACAGGCTTATCTCAAACATCACAGGTATAAAATGTGGCCAAACTTTTTGCTTTTTAATAGTATTTGAACTTGTTATGTAACAAATATAAAAATAAAAACACGGCCCCAAGGCCAATGTATAGGTTAATGGTATCCAAATAATACCAGCTGCATATTGATATATTTCTAATAGCAGTATGAGTATTGAAGCATTCCACAATGCAACAATGAATAATACTGCTGCCAAAAACCGATCAGCCTTTTGATTTGTTTTTCGACTCAATAATAGTAGAAATCCAAATGTCATAGCAATAATGAATGCTATTGAAATAAGCAAACTGAACACATTGAATTTCAATTCAAACAATTATGGATTCCTAAAAATGAGTTTTGTTAATTGTAAAGTGAATGATTTAACTTGGCAATAACCAAATCAGTATGCTTTTATGATTTTAAACGCAAAAAAAACCAGAGCATAAAACTCTGGTTTTTTTTGAATCATAAAGAATCCTGCCTATGAAGATTCCATGTTTGAGTTGTATTCACCTAAAGCAGAAAATCCATTCATGCGAGCACGATGGGCCAACTCTTGTTGGGCTGCAGAAACATTTTTATCAGGGTCAGCTCCCCAAACCTTCAATGCACTGGCTTGTAATGCTCTTCCATATGAAAAACTTAAAGGCCAAGGTAACGGCCCTAATTTATTCATTTCATTCAGATGTTCTGTGGCTTCAATTTCTGTTTGTCCACCAGACAAAAACACAATGCCTGCCAGAGCCGCAGGTACTGCATTCATTAAACAACTCACAGTCGCCTCAGCCACATCTTCAACACTTACTTGATCAGGACATTTATCACCAGGAACCACCATTGATGGTTTTAAAATCGTTCCTTCTAACAAGACATCTTGTTCATAAAGGTGAGAAAACAATGTTTTTAATGCCAATTCACTCACATCATAAGCAGTATCGATATCATGGTTACCAGTCATTAACACTTCAGGTTCAACAATAGGAACAATGCCTGCTTCTTGACACAATGCAGCATATCTCGCCAGCGCATGACAGTTAGCATCTATATTGGCTTGTGATGGTGTACCGTTGTCATCACTGATAGTAATAACTGCACGCCATTTTGCAAATTTTGCTCCCAATTGTGCATACTCTGCTAATCGGGCTCTCAAACCATCAAGACCTTCTGTTATGAGCTCACCATCAAATCCAGCCATCGGATGCGCACCTGTGTCAACTTTTATGCCTGGTAGTACACCAGCTTCATTCATAATATTTACAAATAAATCACCTTTAACACCTTTCTGACGAATGGTTTCATCATAAAGAATCGCACCAGAAATATGCTCACCTAAATCTGGTGTGGTAATAATTGTATCGCGATAACCTATTCGGTTATTCTCTGTATTTTCTAATCCAACTGTCTGCAATCTTTTGCCGATTGTTCCAGTACTTTCATCAATGGCTAAAATGCCTTTTCCTGGCGCCACCATGGCGGCAGCAGTTTCTAATAACTGTTCTACATTCATTTATATTTCCCCTATGGAATTGTTGTATATTTGTATTTTAATGAGTGAATCTTTTTTCAAGAATTTCAACTGCAGGTAATTTTTTGCCTTCTAGAAATTCTAAAAAAGCTCCACCACCAGTTGAAATATAGGATACACATTTTTCTATTTCGTATTTATCTATGGCAGCTAAAGTATCTCCACCGCCTGCAATTGAAAAACCTTCACAAGCAGCAATGCCCTCGGCTAATGTTTTGGTACCATTTCCAAATTGGTTGATTTCAAAAACACCGACTGGTCCATTCCAAACTATGGTGCCAGCTTTTCGAGCCATTTCAGCAAATTTCTTCGCTGTTTCAGGTCCGATATCTAAGATAAGATCATCATCTTCTACTTCTTCTACTAATTTAATTTGCGCTTCAGCTGACTCACTGAATTCTTTTGCCGTGATTACATCCGTGGGTATAGGAATTTCTCGGTTTTGTTGTTTTGCTTGTTGTATTAAATTTTTGGCTTCCTCAACTAGATCAGCTTCAAATAATGATTGACCAATGTTGTGGCCTTCTGCTGCAATAAATGTATTCGCAATTCCACCACCCACTATGAGTTGGTCTACTATTTCTGACAAACTGTTTAGCACAGTGAGTTTTGATGACACTTTTGAACCACCAACTATGGCAAGCATAGGTCGCTTGGGGTCATCTAAAGATTCTGCTAGCGCATCTAGCTCGCCTATAAGAAGCGGGCCAGCTACAGATTTAGGAGCGAACTCAGCAACTCCATAAGTTGAGGCTTGTTTTCTATGAGCTGTTCCAAATGCATCCATGACAAAAATATCACAAAGTTGCGCTATTTTTTTAGACAAGATTTCATCGTTGGCTTTTTCACCTGGATTAAATCTAACATTTTCCAGAATAACTAATTGACCTGGTTTGACATTGACACCATCTAACCAATCTTTTTGTAACGACACATCAAGATTTAACTGTTTTGACAAATAATCTGCAACAGGCTGCAATGAATACTCTTGCTCATACTCACCTTCTGTAGGACGCCCTAAGTGAGACATCACCATAACAGCAGCTCCTTTATCTAAAGCAAGTTTAATAGTAGGCAATGAGGCAATAATACGCTTTGCACTACTTATGTTACCGTTTTTAATCGGCACATTTAAATCTTGTCGAATTAAAACCCGTTTGTTATGCAAGTTTTGATCCTGCATTTTGAGAATATTCATGTGTGTTAAATATCTGTCATTTCATAGAAGTGCTAGATTTTATCTTATATCGACCTAAAAATACAAATTTACCGCCCTTTATGAGATTAATTGCATGCGCTCATGCGGAATATTGTCTTCCAGATAGTATTCACCCGTGTTTACAAAACCCAAATTCTTATAGAATTCTTGCAAATATGACTGGGCTGAAATTATTATGGTTGTATTTTTTTGTTTCTGAATTTCCTCTATGCATTGATTCATTATTTGCGTTGCTAGACCAAGTTTTCTAGAATTTTCATCTACAACAACACGTCCGATGTGAAAAATATTATTTTTAGGTTTTATTATTCGAGCATAAGCAATAACAGCCGAGTCTTCCTGAATAAAAACATGTAATGCCTGCTGGTCCTGGTCGTCTATATCTTGATATGGACAATTTTGCTCAACACAAAATACTTGAAGACGTAATTTCAATATAGAATATAGTTGGATTTTGGATAGCTCAGCAAATGTTTTTATTGTTGGTTTTTTAGATTTTATCATTTATCACATTTTGTTAACCCGAGATATGTTATTCTAGCATTTTTTACAATAAGTTCTCATCGTTATGAAAAAATTAGTTAAATGGTTACTCAGGATTGTTTTATCGCTTGTTATTCTGGTTATTCTTGCCGCCTTTATTATTCCAATGGTGATAGACCCAAATGATTATAAAGAAAATATTGCAGAAAAAATTGAGCAGCAAATAGGAAGACCAGCTCAGTTGAATGGTAACATTGAGTGGTCTGTTTTTCCTTGGTTAGCCTTAACAATAAATGAAATTAGCATTGATAATGAAGCAGGATTTACTGGTGAAAAGTTTGCTTCAATTAATCAATTGTCCGCTCGGGTCAAACTTTTACCATTAATTAGTAAAAACATTGAAGTCGGCAGCATTGTTATTAATGAAGCGCATTTCACTCTTCAGGTTTCTGCTTCAGGAAAAAGTAACTGGCAAGGTATTCTGGACCATGTTTCACAAAGTTCTACAGATACTGAACCAACTGACTCTTCATCTACTTTGAATATACAAGGGGTTCAAATTAAAAACACCTCCATTGACTATTCAGATAAACAGTCAAGTACTCAAGCCAATATCTCTAAAATGTCTATGGACATGAGCGAAATCGCTATAGATAAGCTTGTTAAAACTGATATTTCTATGCACATCAATATGCCTGAATCAGGTTTTGATGCTGATTTAAATTCAGATTTAAGTATCCATAACTTATTAAATAATGCCGGTATAAAAGTTGACATAAATGGTTTCAAATTAAATGGACAACTCTCTTCTAGCAGTGAGACTCCAATAAATATTTCTTTTGATGAAAAAGGTTTATTGGATTTAGCACAGGATACATTGAACATTCCTCGTTTAAACATTAGAGCTGGAGATGCAAATATAAATACCAATATCTCTGCTAATAATTTAACTAAAAATATCCAGATGACTGGAAACTATGTACTAAATGAATTCAATCTTAATCAATTTTTTAAACAGTTATCTGGTTCAACAGTGGTGAGTTCTGATGTGTTTGATAAGTTTTCGAGTAAAGGTTCTTGGAAGTTATTTAAAAACGCATTGAATATTGATAATTTGGATATTAAATTTGAAGATTCAGAAATAAAAGGTGCCGTTAACATTGCCAATTTAGACAACTTAAAAGGAACTTTTCAGCTGGATATTAATCGGATTAATATTGATAAATTTCTTGCTGATTCTGAAAGTTCTAGCGCAACAAATAGCAGTAATACGGAGTCAGAATTAAATTTTGGAAATTTAACAGGCACAGTAAAAATCAAATCTGTCAATGCTTCAGGTACTACTATAGAAAATTTAACCATGCAGGTAAAGACCAATGGAGCCACAATGACACTTGACCCCGTGACAGGAGATTTTTACAGCGGAGGTTTAAATACCAGTGTAAAGGTCGATACAAAATCCGCAGACAATAAAATATCAGTAGGTCACTCTATGTCTAAAATACAAGCAGGACCGTTATTAAATGATCTTTCTGGCAGTGAACTACTCACAGGAATTGGTGATTTGAATATTGATTTAAGCATCGATGAGCCTTTTAGTGAAGTTCCCATGAAATCAGCCAATGGTCACATAAATTACAATCTTGGTAATGGTGCTATATATGGTGTTGACGTATTTGGTATGATTCAACAAGGTTTGTCATTGATTTATCCAGAAGTTGAGCCGTTAAAAGTAGATGGAGTTAAAAAAACAACATTTGCTTTAATGGAAATAGATGCAGATATTAATCAAGGCATCTTATCTACCAACGTATTAAAAGTGTCATCTCCCTATTTATTAATCAATGGAGATGTGAATATTGATTTAGCCAACATGACAATTGAAGGTACAATTTCTCCTATGTTATTAGATATTCCTGAACAATTGGTCTCTGATAAGTATAAGAAATTATTAAAAGTTGCCATACCTGTTAGTTTAAGTGGTTCATTGTTAGAGCCAAATATCAAAATTGATGCCAAACAATTGTTATTAAATTCTCAAAAAGAACGCATTGAAGAAGAAAAAGAAAAATTAAAGGGCAAGCTATTAGATTCCTTATTTGGTGGTAAAAACAAAGATGAGGCTGATGATGGCAATTAATCTATTTTTTCTAGAACCGTGAAACGATTGCGTAAATCTTTGGGTTCGTTTAATGGTGAATTTTCATATTCAACCCATGCATGAGCCGCTAATTTTTTATTGAATTTATTGACTCCAAATTTGTGCTCCACAAGAAAACCTAAAGCATTGAGCTTTTGATAAAGAGCAATAGATCTGGGCAAGCAATGACATTGTGGCAGGGTTCTTGACGCCCAAAAATAGCTTTTAACAATGGCATCGATAGAATAAGTCTTTGATGTGGAGTCGATTTTTTCATTAATTAATCTATCAAAGTTATTGTGTTTTAATTTTTTCATGGTGAAATGCAAATGCTTTCTTGATTGGCTAATCAGTAAAATCGCATGGAAATAATCTTTAAACCTCATCTAATAGTTCCTTCAGTGCCATTAAACTTTTTTTATTGTGCTCATAGTTCAACCCAAAGGCTAAAGCTTGTTGACTGACTTGATGGCAAAATTGTAAGTGGTTTTGTAGCTCTGACTCTTGAAAAAGTTTTGTAGCAACCGAATGATAGATCAAATGTTTTATCGATTCAAAGCTATTCATTCGGACTAAGTCAGTAGGTTTTTTAGATTTTCTTGCAAACAATAAAACTGTTGGTAAAATTATATTTTCACCCAAATATTGCTGATTTTGGTTCAGTTTTAATTGTGGGAAATTAGCCAATATTAAAATTTTTCCATCTATTATTTTCACAGGTACAATATCATCAGCTACTCTAGTTCCTAAATTTTTTTGTTGCATGTATCTGGCTATAGTAGATTTACCAGTACCAGAATCAGCCATCAATATATAACATTTTTTATCAATGACAAATGCCGATGCGTGCAAACAAAATACATTGTTCTTCGATAATTGTAAGATAAATACTGGACCCATTAAAATTGTTATATCTATGTTCTTAATTTTTGCGTAAATGGTATTATCAGAAATATAGAATTCATCCTGTTCGGTTTGAACTTTATAGTTTCCAAATTTATTATGATGAACCTTTAAAGGGTAATTGTTCTCACCAATAGGGGTGAGCTGATCATAGATCGTTGAATATTCAGATGAGTTGAAGCTAGATTTTGATAGGTGTGATTGAGATTTATCCAATTGACCTAATTGACAATGGGCCTGAAGTAAATATTCAAGCCCATTGATTAATGTGTCAGAAAAACAAAAAGTATCGGCTATTTTATAACAATAACGATTCTTTTTATTTTGTAATATTAAGTAACGCACATAGAGTTAGAATGGATCTTCTGGAACACCAGCTCCACTGTCTCCAAAGCCAGGCGAACCACCCATAGTTACATCACGAATATCTCCAAGTGGAATAACATGAGGTGTTGTATAAACCCTTTTTTCCGCTTTTTCGTTATTTTTTTTCGTTTGATTCTGTTGTTTATTCTTCATAGTAATTTTACTTTCCCAATTCCAAGTTTATTATTCACATTAATCGCTGTTAAGTAAAGTGAATAAATGTTAATTTAATGCCTTACCAACAATTTCTGAGACATCTGCTGATAAATTATCAGTTTGTTGTATTCTCTCCAATTGTTTTTGCATTAATTGTCTACTGGCTTTGTCAAATTTTTTCCAAGTATTAAATACCGAAACCATTCTTGATGCAACTTGAGGATTTAATTTATTTAAAGTGATCACTTGATCTGCTAAAAACTCATATCCCTCACCACTTTTTTGATGAAAATGCAACAGATTATTGGCAGCAAAAGCACCTATCAATGATCTGACTTTATTAGGATTTTCGATACTAAATGCAGGATGATCCATGAGCTCTTTAACACGATCTAAAGTTCCAAAAGCTGGTGAAGTGGCTTGCAAAGTAAACCATTTATCCATCACCAATGCATTATCAAACCACTTTTCATAGAAGTCCAATAACAATTCATTGTACCCTTCTGATTTTTTGTGGACATAATAACTCAATGCCGTAATAGAGTCTGTCATATTATCCGCATTCTCATACTGACTTTGACACAAGCGATTGATATCAGGGTTACTGGAATCCATGAGATAGCTCAAACATACATTTTTTAAACTGCGTTTGGCTATGTCTTGTGACTGAACTTTATAGGGACCTTCAACAAAATTTTGATTGTATATGGATAACAATTCAATCTCTAAGGCATTGGCAACTGATTTTTTAATTATGTCTCTGGCTTGATTTAATTCAATGACTTTTATATCTTGCATTGGAATCATTAAAGCTTTCAAAGTAGGTAAAGATAAAGCCTCTGCTAGCAAAGCTGGATCAGTTTCAGAATCAGTTAAGATTTGCAACATTGCCTCTATAAAATAATCAGGACATTGCGCATCTTTACCTGCACAAATAGCATGATATGCATCCATAATAATGGATTGGGACATGATTTGAGCAGCATCCCAACGATTATACGAATCTGTATCAAAAGACATTAATTTAACTAATTCATCGGTTGATCTTTCAAAATCAACAATCACAGGAGCAGAATACCCTCTAAATAATGAGGCTATGGGCCTTTTACTGATATTCTTAAAAACTATTTTTTGCTTTTTCTTATCAATCGTTATAATCTGTTCTGTCTGACCTTTTTTATTCAATGAATAGTGGTTTCCTTTATCGTCAAATAATGCTGTACGCATTGGAATAAGCATAGGTTTGAAATCTTCTTTATCAACATTGACAGGTGCATGTTGTTTAATTTTCAAGGTATATTTTTGCTTTTTCTGGTTGTATTTTTCTTTGATAGAAACCCTTGGAGTTCCATTTTGTAGATACCACCGTTCAAATTGGTCTAGATTGGTATTGTTCGCATCTGCCATGGCTATTCTGAAATCATCGCAAGTAACAGCTTGTCCATCAAAGCGTTTAAAATATAAATCCATGCCTTTTCGGAAACCCTCTTCCCCAAATAAAGTATGGTACATACCGACGACTTGTGCTCCTTTTTCATAAACCGTCAAAGTGTAAAAATTATTGATTTCGATGAAAGAGTCTGGCCTGACAGGGTGAGACATAGGTCCAGCATCTTCACTAAACTGTAAAGATTTCAGAATACGCACATCTTCAATACGTTTCACAGCCCGTGATTGCATATCTGAAGTAAACTCTTGATCTCTAAAAACGGTCAAACCTTCTTTTAAACTCAGTTGAAACCAATCTTGACATGTGACTCTGTTACCAGTCCAATTATGAAAGTATTCATGTCCAATCACAGCTTCGACCCCAATAAAGTCAGAATCTGTTGCAGTATCTGCACGAGCCAGAACGTATTTAGAGTTGAATATATTTAAGCCTTTATTTTCCATTGCTCCCATATTGAAATCATTGGTTGCAACAATATTGTATTGTGATAGATCATAAGCCAATCCAAATCTTTGCTCGTCCCATTTCATAGAACGAATAAGAGAATCCATGGCATATTGACAGTAATTGAGGTTTTCTTCTTCCACATAAATCCTCAACATTACGTTGTTGCCTTCACTTGTTAGATAATTGTCTTCGATATAGGACAATTTGCCCGCTACAGTAGCAAATAAATAACTGGGCTTTGGATGAGGATCTGTCCATTTTGCATAATGCTTACCGTGGCTTAACTCTCCAGAACTAACTTTGTTTCCATTAGATAACAAAACTGGATATTTTTCTTTATCTGCTACCAATGTGACATCAAATGGTGCCATAACATCTGGACGATCAGGATAGTAAGTGATTTTTCGAAAACCTTCAGCCTCACACTGCGTGAGAAAAAAATCTCCAGATTGATACAAACCCTCTAAAGCAGTATTCTGACTGGGGTATATTTTATTTTCTACATGTAATTCAAATTTATCAGGAACGTCATCAATGACCAGCAATTCATCAGAAACAGTATATTCATTACTGCTTAATTTTTTGCCATTAACCACCAAACTGATTAGCTCTAAATCAACGCCATTGAGTTCGAGCTTATTTACATTAATTGATTGGTTCTGTTCAAAAACTATTTTAGATTTAACCAATGTAAAGTCAGGTTCAATCATTAAAGCGAGATTCACAGATTGGACCCAATAATTTGGTTGAGTATAATCTTTTCTATAAATAACTTGGTTAGCTTCTGAATTCATTTGGAATTATATTTATTTTTCAGGAACGTAGCATTATAACCTATTTAGTATGAGGCAGTAATAGAATTGATGAAATTTAACATTCTGAACTTTTTCAATGTTATCTGTTTCAAGGACGAGATTATTTGCCATTGAAGAGCATTAGTTTTGATTATTAATTAAGTCAAGAACAGATTGCGCTTGAACATGATGATTGGATGCGGCTTTTTTTAACAACTGCATACCTTCATCAACATTTTTTTCAATGCCATCTCCCTTTAGTTTCATGAGTGCTAAATTAAACTGTGCCATTGAATTGTTCTGATCTGCTGCTCTTTGATACCACTGAGCAGCTGAGTGTTTATTTTCATAAACTCCTTTGCCTTGATCATAAAAAGAAGCCAAAAGAAATTGTGCTGCCGCATAATTTTGTTGTGCAGATTTCTCTGCCCAGAAGACAGATTGCGGGTAATCTGCGGCAATTCCATCTCCATTGTGAAGCATAACTGCTAAATTATATTGAGCTGGCGCATAGTTTAATTCCGAGGCTTTTGTATACCAAGACAATGCTTTTTGTAAATCTTTTTCAACTAAGTATCCTTTTTCATAATTTTCTGCCAAAAAACCCATGGCCACTTCATCTCCAGACTGGGCTGCACTTTTTAGCTTATCAATGCTTAATTCTTTATAATTTTCTGAGATTACAGAAAAACTGATCAACAAAACCAAAGTAATTAGAAAATATTTCATGACAAATAATAAAAATTAAAAAGGCATATTATCGAATCAATAGAGATTTTGCCAAACTAAATGCTAAAATATCCAGTCTTTTTAAATGAAACAAGTCATATGTCAGATAAAACTTTGTATTTAGTTGATGGTTCGGCCTATTTATACCGAGCTTATTTTGTGCCTGCACTTCAACGCCTTAAAAATGACAAAGGAGAACCAACAGGAATGATTTATGGTGTCATCAATATGGTTAATCGCATGTTAAATGAATACAAACCAAAGTATATGGCTGTTGTATTTGATGCACCCGGTAAAACATTTAGGCACGATATGTATGAACAATACAAAGCCACAAGACCTCCGATGCCAGATGAATTAAGAGCACAAATTCAACCGACAAAAGATATTATTAAAGCACTAGGCATACCATTATTAGAAAAAACTGGAGTAGAAGCCGATGATGTCATGGGCACTCTTGGTGTTATGGCCACAAAAGCAGGATTTAAAACAGTCATTTCAACTGGAGATAAAGACCTGGCCCAATTGGTTGATGATGATGTCATGTTAATAGATACCATGCGCAATACTGTTTTGGATTATAACGGTGTAATTGAAAAGTTTGGTGTAGAACCACATCAAATCATTGATTACCTCACTTTGATAGGAGACACATCAGACAACATTCCTGGAGTGAATAAAGTAGGACCAAAGACAGCGGTCAAATGGTTGAAACAACATCAAGATTTAGACACAATTATAGCTAATGCAGATGATGTAAAAGGTAAAGTTGGAGAGTATTTACGTGAAGCTTTAACGCAAATACCACTCTCTAAAGCACTTGTCACCATCGATACTGAGCTGGAATTAGAATGTAAAGTTGATGAATTAATTATCACCGATGAAGATGTTAATGCACTCAATCAATTATCAGTAGATTGTGGCATAAAATCATTAAAGCGCAGTGGTCAAGACGATATGTTTGATTCTGCAGCTAATGCAAGCTCACCTGAGTCCATAAAGGTCAAAAAGGAATATACCTGTATCCAAGATTTAAAAACTTTGGAAAAGTGGATGGACAATATCAAAAAAGCAAAAATTGTCGCCTTTGATTTGGAGACAACTTCAATTAATTCCATGAATGCTGAGATTGTTGGTCTTTCCTTTGCATATGAAGCTGGAAGTGCAGCCTATGTCCCTTTGGCTCATGTTGAAGACAGCTTGGTTGATGATAACAAAATTATTGAATCTCAGTTGGATCTTAAAGAGGTTTTAAATCAGGTGATACCTGTCATCAATGACCCCGAAATAGAACTGATTGGGCAACACTTTAAATATGATATGAATGTTTTGTCAAACTATGGTTTTGACATCCAAGGATTAAACCATGATAGTTTGATGGAATCCTATGTACTTGACACAAATGGACGCCATGACATGGATACACTGGCGATGCAATATTTACAAATTCAAACCACTAAATACGAAGAAATTTGCGGAAAAGGCGCCAAACAAATTGGCTTTGCGCAAGTGGCAATAGATGTCGCAACTCACTATGCTGCTGAAGATGCTGACATCACTTTGCAGCTTCACCTGACCTTAAAAGAATTACTGGCTCAACAAGAAAAACAACACAAAGTGTACCAAGAAATAGAAATGCCCTTGGTCAATGTACTGGCTTGCATTGAACAAACAGGCGTTTTAGTTGATCGTGATATTTTAAAAATTCAAAGCCACGAATTAGGTGTAAAAATTGAAGATTTAAAACAGCAAGCTTATCAATTAGTTGGCAGGGAATTTAATTTAAACTCACCGAAACAATTGCAAGAAATTTTATTTGAAGAACAAGAAATTCCTGTGATCAAGAAAACGCCAACTGGAAAACCATCCACATCTGAGGATGTTTTGCAAGAATTGGCCGAAGAACATGAATTGCCGAAAATCATTATTGAAAACCGTTCTCTAAGCAAATTAAAATCTACATACACTGATAAATTGCCTTTAGAAATCAACCAAAAATCAGGCAGAATTCATACTTCATATCACCAAGCAGTGACCACGACTGGCAGATTATCTAGCTCTAATCCGAACCTCCAAAACATACCGATTCGAACTGCCGAAGGACGCAGGATTCGCCAAGCCTTTGTGGCGCCGGACGGATTTAAAATCATGGCAGCAGATTATTCTCAGATTGAATTAAGAATCATGGCGCATTTATCTCAAGATGAAAACTTGCTAGATTCTTTTGCAAAAAATCAAGACGTTCACAGCCGAACCGCTTCTCAAGTCTTTGAAGTTGATATTGATGAGGTCAGTTCTGACCAACGTCGAGCAGCCAAAGCCATAAACTTTGGCCTCATGTATGGTATGTCAGCATTTGGTTTAGCCAAGCAATTGGGCGTTGCTAGAAAAGAAGCCCAAGATTATATGAACCGTTATTTTGAACAATATCCAAAAGTAGCTGCTTTTATGAAATCTATAAAAGCAGAAGCCAAAGAAAACGCTTATGTCGATACTTTATTTGGCAGAAGATTGTATTTTCCAGAAATTAAAAACCGCAATGGGCGCATCCGAGCGGGAGCTGAACGTGCAGCCATTAATGCCCCCATGCAAGGTACGGCGGCAGACATCATTAAGAAAGCTATGTTGGTTGTTCACAATGAAATTAAAGGCAACAAAGACATTCGCATGATTATGCAAGTTCACGATGAATTGGTGTTTGAAATACGTGAAGAAAAAGCTGATGAATTAACAAGCTTAGTTAAAGAATTAATGGAGAATGCAGTAAAATTAGATATTCCATTGAAAGTTGATACAGGAATTGGTGTTAATTGGGATGAGGCACATTAATATGTCAAAAGATCTCTCAATTGCATTTACACCAAGAAAAATAACATTGTGTATGGGATTGTTTTTACTTGTTTCTTGTAATCAGCAAACTATTAGTTACAAAGAAATCAGCAAAAGAACCGAAGCAAGTAAAGAAGTCGTTGAACAATTTGCATCACAACTTAAACAAGAGCTACAAACTGCCATGAAAGCTGGTGGACCGATTCAAGCCATCAGTGTTTGTCATGAGCAAGCGCCAAAAATTGAACAACAATTATCTGCACAAACTGGATGGAAAATATATCGAACCAGTTTAAAACCACGTAACGCCAAACCCGATGCATGGGAAAAAAGAATGATGTTGAGTTTTGAACAAAGACACAATGATGGTGATAAATTTAAAAGCTTATTTAATCAAGATGTAACTAATGTCAACGGCATACCCAGTTTTCGTTATATCCAAGCCATAGAAACAAAAAGCATGTGTTTGGTGTGTCATGGAGAAAATATTGCACCTGAAATTACAAAAAAAATAGCCCAACTTTACCCAACTGATAAAGCAACAGGATTCAAAGAAGGAGACATTCGTGGCGCATTCAGTATTACTCAACCTTTGGAATAATTCATGAAAATATTAGGCATAGAAACATCATGTGATGAAACAGGTATCGCCATTTATGATACCGATAAAGGATTAATTGCTGATCAATTGTACTCACAAATTGAATTGCACGCACAATATGGTGGAGTTTTCCCAGAAGTGGCTTCTCGTGACCACATTAAAAAAATTATACCATTAATCAATCAAGCTTGTGATGAAGCCAATCTCAATTTGCGAGAGTTAGATGGCATTGCTTATACTGCAGGCCCAGGGTTGATAGGAGCGTTATTAGTTGGCTCAAGTGTGGGTTGTTCTTTGGCGTGGGCACTTGATTTGCCCTCAATTGAAGTGCACCACATGGAAGGACATTTACTGGCGCCATTATTAGATAAGGAAAAACCCGATTTTCCCTTTGTTTGTTTGCTCGTTTCAGGTGGTCACAGTATGTTGGTGGATGTTAAGTCCATGGGCGATTACACAATTTTAGGTGATACATTAGATGATGCCGCAGGTGAAGCCTTTGATAAAACTGCCAAGCTGCTCGGACTAGGCTACCCAGGTGGAAAGGTGTTATCCGATTTAGCTGTTCACGGAGACTCCAGTCGTTTTAATTTTCCAAGACCTATGCTAAAAAAGCCAGGCTTAGATTTCAGTTTTTCAGGATTAAAAACAGCTGTGCGAGTCACTTGGATGCAAGAAATTGAAAAACCTGAATACATTGAGTCTCAACACAAAGACCAACTCATCAAAGACATAGCAGCCAGTTTTCAATTAGCCATTGTTGATACCTTAGTAAAAAAATGCCAGCGTGCAATAAAGCAAACTGGTTATAAAACATTGGTTATTGCTGGGGGTGTCAGTGCCAATACAGAACTGCGATCTCAATTAAAGTTACTTGAAAAAAAACTGGCGATAAAATCTTTTTTCCCAGCACTCAAATATTGTACCGACAATGGTGCCATGATTGCCTTTGCCGGGGCCATGCGTTTAATGCATGAAAAAGGCCACAACAATAAAATTCGTGCCTATCCGCGGTGGAGTTTAGAGGATTTAAAATAATGCCTTAATGATTTTTTTGTCTCTTAAAAAATATGTGATAGAATATTTGCAGATAACAAAAAAAAGGGAGCAAGACATGAATAAAAATCCGATCAAAATGATTGTAGTGGCAGTTGTATTAATCAGTGTAGTCACCACTTTGTTTATGGCATTTGGCATTAACAATGCTGGTCACAGAACCGTGGTTCAATATCCAACAGGTAAACTTTACGTTAAATTTTCTCCAGGTATTTACCCGCAATGGTTTGGTACTGCAGAAATTTATAACGATGTGATTACCTTTGATTATGATAAAACCATGGCAGAAGTTGGATCATCTATTGACCAACAAGGCATCTCAGTGAGATACCAAGACGGTGGAACTGGCACCGTATATGGAAAAGCCAGATTTACCTTACCTACTGATGAAGAAACGATGTTGCATATGCACAAAGCCTTTCGTTCGAACCGTGGAGTGGCACAAAAACTTATCAAAACAGTCACCGAAGAAGGCATGAACTTAACCGCTGGTTTGATGAGTTCAGAAGAAGCTTATGCAGAAAAAAGAAGCATTTTTACTCAATGGGCCAGCTCACAAATTTCGAACGGTAAGTTCCAAACAAAATTAGAAAAAGTCACCTCAGTTGATGAAGGCACAGGAAAAACAGTCACAAAAAATGTTCCTGTGATCAGTTATGGTGATGATGGTTTACCGATACATTTAACCAGTGATTTATCAGATTATGGTATTGGTGTTAATGGTTTTCAAATCACCGATTGGGATTTCGAGCCGAAGACATTGCAACAAATCGCGACTAAACGAGAAGCCACTATGGCGATTATCACAGCCATAGCTAATGCCGAGCGCGCCAAACAAGATGCGATTACTTCTGAGGAACAAGGTAAAGCCAATGTGATGACTGCAAAATATGAAAAGGAAGTGATTAAGGAACAAGCCATTGTTGATGCACAACGGGCCAAACAAGTCGCCGTGATTGCCGCAGAACAACGCGTGGAAGTGGCTAGACAGCAACAACTAGAAGCTGAACAAAAGAAATTGGCAGCAGCAGAATACAAGCAAGAACAAATCTTGCGTGGTGAAGGCGATGGCGAATACAAACGTTTAGTAATGGAAGCCGATGGCGCACTACAACAAAAACTAGAAACCTATCAACGCGTGATGGGATATTTTGCCAGTGCTATTGAAAAGCAAAAGTGGGTGCCTGAAATCCAAATGGGAGGCGAAAGTGAAGGTGGTGGTGATGCAGCCATGGCTTTAATCGAAATGCTAAGCATCAAAGCAGCCAAGGATTTGGCACTTGATTTAGAAGTCCCTAATAATAAATAATTATCATTTTAAATTAATTCAATATTAAGGGCAGAAAATATCTGCCCTTCTTAATCTTAGAACTATGAATTCATTAATCATTTCATTTTTGATCATCAATAGAAACTGCATACCAATCAATTTTTCTTGTTAAATACATGATCATGGCTAAAATTAACCAGATACCTATGGCTCCCATTAATAAGGACGTTTCTTCTGCTTTAACCAAGATAAATATAAAGCCATACAGAATAGCAAACATGACTGCTGTATAAATTCCACGTTTTCGTTGTTGCAATACTACTGAACAATAACTGCCAATTAATACAATAATTGAACTGGCGGAAATCAAGAATGCCCAATTGAATTTAATGTACTCAGATAGAGATAGTAACAATAAATAAAAGACACTTAATGAACAACCAATTAACAAATATTGGAAAGGATGTAGTCGGAGTTTAAAGAATAATTCTGCTAGAAAGAATCCAGCAAAGGTTAACAAAACAATCAGAAAACTGTATTTCACAGTTCTTTCATTGACTTGGTAGATATTGGCTGGAATTAATATTTTGACTCCAAATGAAGATGATTTTATTTGTGATTTCACATGTTTTGAAAGAGAGTTTTGCTTGTTATTAACTGATTGAACAATTTTATTGACTTGCCATTTAGCAGAAAATCCATTTTCAGTTATTGTTCTTTGATCTGGCAAATAATCGCCTATAAATGATGGTGCTGGCCAGTTTGATTGAACCCTGACGTGAGTTTCTTTTGCCAAGGGCAAAATGTCTAATTGATTTGAACCTACTATTTTGTATTCTATTTCAAAACTCAGTAATGCTGCTTGAGACACTTCACTGATATCGATTTCTATTCCTGATGTGTTTGTTAAGAGCCTCTGCTGAGGAGGGTGCGTTATCTCAGTGTTATTAACCGTGATTTTTGTTAGGTTTTTTAAACCACGAATCTCTTTGATTGGTAAAAATAACTTTAAATGATTTTCTTTATTTATTAATTCTTGATTTAATTCTATGGTACCTGACATTTTTACTTGAGATTCGTAAATGGCTGCTTCATAAATACCCAAATACCTTTTTGTTGCGTCAAGTTGAATGCTTACATCCCATGTTTGAGCTTGTATTAACTGACTGGTTTGCACAATGGTACTGGCTTGTTTATTATGGGAGTTCAACATTTTAGTTTCATTGTTATAAACCATTAAAACTGGTGAACCGATATATTGTTGACCACCCCACTGTTGGCTTATTTTATTTTGTGCCTGAAATTGCATCTGTTGACGCTCATCTATTAAGCCTCGAACATAGGACAAAGGGACTTGTATCAAAATAATTAATAATAAAATAACCGCCAATTTAAAAGAGATGCTATTTTTGAGCTTTATTTTAATGTCATCATTGTTTTGCATTTTACTTTTTCCTGTTTTCAATCAGTTCACTTTAGAGTGATAAAAGGGAAAGCTTATGGCGCACTTATGATTAATTATGGCACAATTAATTAGTACAAGAAAATTGAATACTTTATAAACCTATTACAGAGATAGCTGCAAAAAGCATAGGGATGATAGAGTAAAAATTGAGTCTATGGTAGTATTCTTAATAATTATAAATTCGGTTATTTCATGAAATTTGCTGCTCTCATCACTTTGCTCTGTTTTTCTTCATTCAGTTTGACTCAAACTATTTATAAAAATGACTTTGAACAAAAAATAGCCATTAGAACTTCTGAATTGAACTTAGTAGATCCCCACATAAATGTATTATTATTTGATATCATTTGTACAGATTTAACAGATCAATTAAATTCTCAAGTACAAGCTTCTCTCTCTGAAGATGCAAATGAAGATGGATATTTAGATACAAACATCATCACACAATTTTCGTCAGACCAACCAGAATATATTACTTCAAGAACATTAAACTTGTCTGTAATTGATGGCAGATGCCCAGCTCCTTTGCATAGCTCTGCTTGTGAAATAACCTCTCCTCCAGAAAATCAAGTGGCAACAACTTTTAATCAAACAGATAATTGTTTAATTCCCATTGAAGAGACAACCAGTGGTTACGACCCAGCTCCAAACATCGCCAATGCTCCTTGTTATGCTACTTTGCCTGTGACATCAAGCTTTAACTTGGCAGGCACAGAGATTAGCTTACAAGGCTTTCAAGAATCTTCCAGATATTTAAATGATTTAATTTTAGACAATGGTTTGAGAATGGGTTTTGTCAGTGAAGAAGATGCCGAAAATATCACTTTCCCCGAAAGTACGCCAATTGTCGGTGGACAAACATTGGCATCATTATTACCCGGAGGAATGGGCAACTGTAGCACTAATGACGACCGCGATCTTTATACAGATGGAATAACTTCTGGTTGGTGGTTTTATTTCAATACCCGTTCAGAAATAATTGAGCTGCAGTAAAATCATGTCATGAGCTGTTTCGTCATCACGATGGCGTTTTCTCTACCTTTAATACAACGGTAGTAGTTTTTTCTCATGCCTATTTGTTCGAATCCAAATGATTGGTACAAACTTTGAGCAATGGGATTTGATTCTCTGACCTCTAACAGAAATACTTTTGAATGACTCAATCGACAAATATTCTCTAGATGTTTGAGTAGTTTTCTCCCTATTCCTTGGCTTTGTTGGGTTTTATCTATGCACATGTTTAATAAATGTGACTCATCGAATGCAGTCATCAAAAAAGCATAACCAATGATTTGTTGATTCAATCTAGCGACAATACAGTGATAATGGGCTTTGATACAATCTTTCATAATGCCTTTTGACCATGGTACTGGATAATTAGCTTCCTCAAGAAGCATCACATCATTTAAATCTTCAATTGTCATTTTATCAAAATGGATTTTCGTTATCGGCATGGTTTACAACAGGTTAAATTGTCCTATAATACCTAAATACAATCAAAATGAAAAGCTATGCCTGAAGCCGTTCCAAACGAAGCAACCGAAAAAGAAATACAAACCCTTAACCTCGCTTTAGATGATAATAGGTTAGGTGAAGTTGAGCGCATGATTAACTCTATGCCAGCTTCAGAAATTGCTTTTTTCTTAGAGTCTTTGCCTCAAGACAAACGGAATACTGTTTGGGATTTGGTAGATGCAGAGCACAGTGGTGAAATTCTAGTTCATTTGCATGATGAAGTGCGAAATATCCTCATAGGAAAAATGGAGAACGAAGAATTAGTGACAGCAACATCGGAATTGGAACTGGATGATTTAGCTGACATTATTCAGGATTTACCACAAGAAGTTACGGACGAACTGTTATTATCTATGGATAGGAATAACCGTGATTTGCTCAAAACTGTTATGTCTTATCCAGAGGATTCTGCCGGTGGCCTGATGAATCCAGATGTCATTACTATACGTCCAGATGTTACCATTGATGTGGTGCTCAGATATATCCGTATGCGTGGAAAGCTTCCAAAACCTTTGGGCGATTTATTTGCCGTTGGGCGAGATGGGCACTACCGTGGTCGATTAGATGTCAATGATTTGTTTCTCAAGGATCCAAATACCAAAGTTGCAGATATACTTGATTTGAAATCACCAGCAATATTAGCCAAAACACCTGCCAGTGAAGTGGCGCAAGATTTTGAGCACCACGATTGGATTTCAGCTCCAGTTGTTGATGATAATAATACTTTGATAGGGCGAATAACAGTCGATGATATCGTCGATGTGATACGTGATGAATCTGGACACTCAGTGATGCGCATGGCGGGTTTGGATGATGAAGATGACATGTTTGCGCCCGTATTAATTAGTTCTAAACGTCGAGCCATTTGGTTAGGGATTAATTTACTGACCGCACTTGCTGCGGCTTATGCCATAGGTTTTTTTGCTGTGACATTAGAAAAAATTGTGGCACTGGCTATCTTAATGCCAGTAGTGGCTTCTATGGGCGGCATAGCAGGCTCACAAACCTTAACGCTTATGATTCGGGGTATGGCGACAGGACAAGTGGGCTTGGGCAATGCGAAACATTTACTGTCTCGAGAAGTAGCCATCAGCTTTTTTAACAGTATCATTTGGGCGATTGTATTAGCTGGCATTACCTTTCTGTGGTTTAAAGATTGGAACATTGGCATAGTCATAGCTGCAGCATTAACCATTAACTTGATTGCCGGAGCACTTTCAGGAGTTATCGTTCCGCTGATATTAAGACGCTTATCAATTGATCCTGCCATTGCTGGTGGCGTTGTATTGACCACCGTCACAGATATTGTGGGTTATGTCTCATTTCTGGGTTTGGGTAGTCTTTATTTATTGCCCTAAAAGCAAGTCATTTGAAAGGTAGATTGAAAAGAAAAGCTGAATCATTAGAGGTTTTATTGTGCTTTATTAGATGGCTTCATCATCGACTTCTCCAGTTCGAATTCTGATTACTTTTTCTAAATCATAAACAAAAATTTTACCATCACCAATTTTATTATTATTGGCTGATGTCATAATAGCTTCAATCACTTGATCAGCTAAGTCATCAGAAACAGCTATTTCCAATTTCAACTTAGGCAAAAAGTCTATGACATATTCAGCACCTCGATAAAGTTCGGAGTGTCCTTTTTGCCGACCAAAGCCCTTAACTTCTGTGACTGTAATGCCACTGATTCCAATTTCTTCCAGTGCTTCTCTGACGTCATCTAACTTAAACGGTTTGATTATGGCATTTATCATTTTCATGGTGATTCTCTTTTTATATATTTAGAAACTGACTGAGTAAAAATAAAATTATATGCTTTATAGCGTCAAAATATACAGTAATTTGATTAGATTACTATAAAAAAAAGAGCTTATGGCTATAGCACTATTATCTGTATGTTAAAATATCAATATTATAAATTAAGTACACTACCATGATAAAACCACAAGCCGTAGAAGATGTCGTCAGTAAAATTGGAGAGCTGATTCCTCAAGACATAAAAACCATGCGAGAAGAGTTTCACAATAATGCCAAAGCTGTATTAGTAGCAGGGTTAAAGAAAATGGATTTAGTCACACGCGAAGAATTTGATGTGCAAAAAGCAGTGCTGGCAAAAACCAGAGAGAAATTGAATTTACTCGAGGCCGAATTAAAATCAATTCAAGAACAACAAAATAGCTAATCATTGCAACCAATTTCTTAATCATCCATTTAAAATTGCGCCCATTTGGGCGCAATATATAACATTAAAATTAGTCGTTACTTCAAACGATCCATTAAATAAACATAACTTAAGCTTGAAACCATTGCACGTTGTTCATTATTAGCAGCGCCAGCATGACCGCCTTCCATGTTTTCAAAATACAAAACCTCTTTGCCCATGTCTTTCATTTTGGCTACCATTTTACGGGCATGTGCAGGATGAACGCGATCATCACGAGTTGAGGTGGTAAAAAACACTTTTGGATAATCAACATCTTTGTTAAGGTTATGATAAGGAGAATAGGTTTTAATGTAATCCCAATCTTCAGCAACCTCAGGATTCCCAAATTCTGCCATCCAACTGGCACCTGCCAATAATTGGCTATAGCGTTTCATATCTAATAAAGGTACCTGGCAAATAACAGCATTGTATAAATCTGGACGGCGTGTAAAAGCAGCACCCACTAATAACCCGCCATTGCTTCCACCTTGAATACCCAAATGATCAGGTGATGTGATTTTTCGGCTAATGAGATCTTCAGCAATTGCTTCAAAATCTTCATAAGCTTTGTGGCGATTTTCTTTCAATGCTGCTTGGTGCCAGTTTGGACCATATTCACCACCACCACGAATATTTGCCAACACATAAACTCCACCCTGCTCTAACCAGTTTTTTCCAATTGTCGATGAGTAAGAAGGTTGTAAAGAAATTTCAAATCCTCCATATCCATACAATAAAGTGGGGTTTTTGCCATCTGTTTTAAGATTTTTAGAGTGTACAATAAAATAAGGTACTTTGGTCCCATCTTTTGATGTGGCAAAATTTTGTTTAGCAATAAATTTATCAGAATCGAAATAAGATTTAGCACCTTTCAATTTTTTAATGCTTAAGTCTTTACCATTAACTAGAAACAAGCTAGAAGGTGTTAAAAAATCTGTATAGTTTACAAAAAAATCATCTCTGTCTGGATCTGTATTAAACACAGAGATTGATCCATTCAGTGAAAAATCAACCAACTCTACTTGCCATTGATCTCCCTTAGAAGGACGATAACGGTAAAGCTTATTTTTCACATCATCAATAACAGTCACTAATATGGCAGATTTGGTAAAACTAATACCATCAATGAAAACACTTTTAGTTGGCTTAACAAAACTTTTAAATTGGGCTTTGTTATTTTTCAGATCATCGATATTTGCATAAATGACTTCTGCTTGTACAAAATTTTTCCAAGGAGATTTCAATTGAACAAATACTTTGCCGTTATTGATACCTGAAAATGAAGCGTCATTTGGTATATTTAATTTAACATGTTCCTGTTTATCGAGCATGTAAATATCTCTGGTATAAAAAGTAGTGCCATCGTATATAAATCGATACGGTTTACCTTGATCATAAGTCGTAAATCCACTGGCTGAAACTGATTTCTTATCTGTAGTAAACAAAGTTTTTGCTTTTTCTAATTCAGTGCCTCTTTGCCATAATTTCACAATAGCTGGATAACCAGAATCAGTCATCGAACCCTCACCAAAATCAGTCCCAACAAATACAGCATTATCATCATACCAAGAGATAGAATTTTTAGCTTCTGGTAACGCAAAACCACCTTTAACAAAAGACTGGCTTTTCATATCAAATTCACGGACGACAGTTGCATCAGCTCCGCCACGAGACAATGAAAGAAGACATTTTTGGTATTTAGGATAATGACAATTCATGCCTTTATACACCCAATTCTCATCTTCTTTTTTTGCTAAAGCATCTATGTCTAAAACGGTTTCCCATTTCGGTGATTCTTTTTGATACTCTTCAAAGGTAGTTCTACGATATATACCTCGAACATGGGTTTCATCACGCCAAAAATTATAATAAAAACCCGCTCGTTCACCAGCGTAAGGAATGCGCTCTTTGTCATTTAAAATTTCTAATGTATTATCATAAATTTTTTGATAACTTTTATGGGATTTTAAATAACTGAGTGATTTTTCATTTTGTTGTTTTACCCAATTCAATGCTTTTTCACCTTGAACTTCTTCAAGCCATAAATAAGGGTCGCTTTGTTCTGCATGGACATTAACTGATAACATTGTAGCCAAAAAACTCAGCTTAAGTAGTTTCAACCTTTTCATAATGATTCTCCAATAATTTAATCATCGATAAGATTATTACAATCAATTGGTAATAACAATAGATGCATGATTATTAATCAAAAAATCTCTAGGCAAATATCACTTCTTTTTATTATTTTTTGGATATCTCAAGACTAATGAATCAAAAAAATAGATAATTCGTTTCATTCAATACAATTTATCGATTCTTAATACTGGAATTATTCATGGAAATTAAAGTAAATTTTCTCGAAAATCTGAGACTTGAAGCAAAGTTTGATGATTTTACTGTGGTCACAGATCAACCCATTCGTTATAAAGGCGACGGTTCTGCGCCCAGTCCTTTTGATTATTTTTTAGCTTCATCTGCCTTATGTGCGGCGTATTTTGCTCGGATTTATTGTTTGTCACGTGATATTCCTACTGAAAATATAAAGTTATCGCAAAACAATATTGTTGATCCAGAAGACCGCTACAATCAAATATTCCAGATACAATTAGAACTGCCAGAAGATATTTCTGACAAACATCGACAAGGCATATTAAGATCGATTGACCGTTGTACCGTAAAAAAAGTGGTGCAGTCTGGACCAGATTTCAAGGTCGAATGTGTTGACAATCTTGAAGCTGATAGCCAAGCCATGTTGATGCAACAATCAGCAGCCGACTCCAGTACATTTATAGTCGGCAAAGATCTTTCTTTAGAAGCAACCATAGAAAATATGACAGCTATTTTATCTAATTTAGGTATGAAAATTGAAGTGGCTTCATGGCGAAACATTGTGCCCAATGTGTGGTCTTTACACATAAGGGACGCCGCATCTCCGATGTGTTTCACCAATGGCAAAGGATCAAGCAAAGAAAGTGCATTGTGCTCAGCATTAGGTGAATTTATTGAACGTTTAAATTGTAACTTTTTTTACAACGATCAATTTTTTGGAACAGAAATTGCTCACAGTGAATTTGTTCATTATCCCAATGAAAAATGGTTTAAACCCGGATCAGCTGATGAACTGCCTTTGGAAATTTTAGACAGTTATTGTTTAAATATTTTCAATCCAGATAGTGAGTTACGAGGCTCACATTTGATAGACACCAATTCGGGGAATAAAGAACGAGGTATTTGCTCGATTCCCTACGTACGACAATCAGATGGAGAAACAGTCTATTTTCCCTCAAACTTAATTGAAAATTTATTCCTAAGTAATGGCATGAGCGCTGGCAACAACATGCCTGAAGCACAAGTCCAATGTTTATCTGAAATATTTGAAAGAGCCGTAAAAAAACAAATTATTGAGCAAGAAATTGTATTACCAGATGTTCCTGAAAAAGTGTTGAATAAATACCCTAAAATATTAGAAGGCATAAAATCGTTGGAAGAACATGGTTTTCCTGTGGTGATAAAAGACGCCTCATTAGGCGGGCAATTTCCTGTGACTTGTGTGACATTAATGAATCCTAAAACTGGTGGCGTTTTCGCCTCATTTGGAGCCCATCCGAGTTTTGAAGTGGCATTAGAACGCAGTCTCACAGAATTATTACAAGGCAGAAGCTTTGAAGGCTTGAACGATGTTCCCCGACCTACTTTTAACAGCATGGCCGTCACAGAACCAGAAAACTTTGTGGAACACTTTATCGATTCTACAGGCATTATTTCTTGGCGATTTTTTAGTGACAAGCACGATTATGAATTTTGCGAATGGGATTATTCTGGCACAAATCAAGAAGAGGCCGATCAATTATTTGGTATATTAAAAGATTTAAACAAGGAAGTTTATGTGGCAGAATTTAATCACTTAGACGCTTGCGCTTGTCGCATATTAGTGCCAAATTATTCTGAAGTTTATCCCATAGAAGATTTGATCTGGAATAATACCAATATGGCATTAGATTACCGAGAAGATATTTTAAATATTCATTCACTCAACGATGACAATTTACAAAAATTAGTTGATCGTTTAGAGGAAAGTCAACTTGATAATTACATGGATATCAGAACATTAATTGGCATTGAATTTGATGAGAATACTGTTTGGGGACAACTGACCATACTTGAACTTAAAACCCTTATTTATTTGGCACTGGCAGAATTAGAAGAAGCCAAAGAATTGGTCGAACAATTTCTACAATACAATGATAACACTGTAGAACGCGGCTTATTTTACCAAGCTGTTGACACTGTTCTTGAAATTACTTTAAACAACGAGTTAGAGCTTAAAGACTATATCAACAACTTCAATAAAATGTATGGCAATGAAACAATGAAAAATGTTGTTGAGTCCGTCAGCGGTAAAAAAAGATTTTACGGTCTATTCAAAACCAGTATGAACCTTGAAGGCATTGAACCACACTTAAGACTGATTGAAAGTTATAAAAAGCTTCACAAAGCACGTGAAATGAAAGCCATTAAAAATTAATCCTGTTGAACATGTTTTTAACAACAGGATTAATTTTTTAATTATTATACTTCGTCAGAACCTTCATTGATGTCATCAAATAGATATGTACTCAAGTATCTCTCACCGGTATCAGGTAACATAGTCAGTATGACCGAACCTTTTTCGGCTTTTTGAGCTACTTGCATTGCTGCTGCAAATGTTGCGCCTGCTGAAATGCCACAAAATATGCCTTCTTTTGCCGCCAATCCCAGTGCATATTTTTTAGATTCATGCTCATCAACAGGAATCAAATCATCATATATTTCTTGATTCATTACCTCAGCGATAAAGTCAGGAGTCCAGCCTTGCAATTTATGCGGTGTCCATTCTTTACCGGCTAGCAATGAAGCCTCTACAGGTTCAGTGGCGACAATTTTAATATCTGGTCTGGCCACTTTTAGCACTTCTCCGACTCCAGTGATGGTTCCACCTGTTCCATATCCGCTGACAAAATAGTCCAAGCGTTTGCCAGCAAAATCAGATAATATCTCTGGTCCAGTTGTTGATCGGTGATAAGCAGGATTGGCTGGGTTTTCAAATTGACGCGCTAGGAACCAATTATTTTTTTCAGCCAACTCTTTGGCTTTTTTAACCATGCCCGTTCCGCGTTCTGCAGCTGGTGTTAACACGACTTTTCCACCTAAAGCACGAATAAGTTTTCTGCGCTCTATTGAGAATGTCTCGGCCATAACAGCCACAAATGGATAGCCTTTAGCTGCACAAACCATCGCTAATGCAATGCCAGTGTTTCCCGATGTCGCTTCAATCACAGTTTGGCCTGGTTTCAATAGGTTTTTGGATTCAGCATCAGTAATGATCGCATGGGCTAACCTGTCTTTTACTGAAGCCATCGGATTAAAAGATTCTACCTTGACATACACATCAACATGATCTGGCGCCAGGTTATTTATTTTTATTATTGGTGTATTACCAATAGTATCTAGAATGGATTGATAAATCATGATTGCCCCTGTTATATTAAATATTAGTTATAGTTTACTTAAAACACGTATCAGGGTTAATTGCGTCTAAATCTCCATTAATCAAGTGTTCTTGATAATTTAATTCAACTAATTTTTTGAAACTAGCCAGTTCTCCATGGTCTCTTTCAACTTGGATTGATTGTTGAAACTTTTCTTTTGTGTAGATCATTCCTGAGTAATCTTTTAAATATATAGACTTGGATAAACAGGTAAAGGAATGAGATAACCTATCATTGGCTTGTTTTACCCTCAAAGATTGATTGTCATCACCAGATTTTTTGTAGATTTGTTCTTGAATGGCATAACCTATTTTTTTGGCAAGGATTGTGTAACTATTATTGATTAAAGTGTCCGATATTTTTAAACAAAATGCTTCATACCTCTCGGAATTTTTGCAAGTTCTTGTAAAATTTTGATAAGATGGTGTAGGTATCGCCATTTTAATCCCAATCAATAAGCTTAATAACACATTTATCTCTAATTCTTCATATGAAAAATTTTGATTCGAATCATTGAACCCAAATAAATCAGGACTGCTTTTTATATAACTTTCTGGAAGCGGATATTTATCTGCAAATTCAATAACAGCCTGTTCTAACTCTGGATGAATACTTATATGATGATTGTGGAACGATGCCTTGGCCATTAATGATAACACATCACTGATTTCTCTAGAATCTTTCGCTTCTACTGCTTTATTTAATAATGAGACATAACTGGCAATATTTTTGGGCTCCAATGCTATGAGTTTTTCTAATAATTGATTATTGTTGCAGTCATAGCTTTTTTGCTCATTAAAGCATCTCGCTGATAATATTTTTAATGCCTGTGCTCCTATTTGAGAATCATTCATAATGTTGGCAATGAAAGTATTGACCTGATTAATTTTGGATTGATTAATCTCTAATAAATGAGAATTTAAATCTTTACTGGATTTTATTATTGTATGAAAAGCAAAAATTCGAACATTGGGACTCTCATTTTCAGATAAATACTGGAATAAAGCCGCTTCCCATTCTTTAATATCTATATCGGCTTGTTTTTCAAGTGCCTTTTCTTCTTGCGCTAATCTATCAATGTCATCGTGTGTTTTTTCTAGACCTGCTATGGCTATGTTGGTCACAAATAATAGTAAACCATATAATGTTATTTTTATCATTTTTCTACTCAAGTTAGGATTCATTTCAGTATAGAGAACACAGAATTAATAAACAGTGCTTTAAGTCACTATCTTAATACACTCTTATTGGACAGAATCAAAATCCTGTTGAAAGATGATATCATTTTCATAGGTTTCATCATAACC